>NZ_DAMBKZ010000024.1:0-64704 GCF_032066345.1 Brucella sp. | reverse complement strand
ACCAACACCATCAACTACTCGAAGGCTCTGCCGCTCGCACAGGGCGTTTCCTTCGACATCGACTAATCGGTCTCACGATAGATCAAAAGAAAACCCCGCTTTTGGCGGGGTTTTTTATTGGCTTAAACTTTGAATTGGCACAACGCATCGACCCATGCTTCACTAAGCCATGCGATTAGCGAGATTGTCGTTATGAAGTGCCGAAAATCGTGGCTTTTGAGAACCGGCGCGCAGCGTACTTAAGTACGTGAGCACCGGAAGCGCAAAAAGACGCGATTTGCAGGCCGTCAGAGCGGCAATATCAGCCCATACGTTCGGAGGCGAAGGAACCGGGCGAAGCCGGGAACACGACAGTACGGTTGCCGTTGAGGAATGAACGGTGATGAATATGCGCGTGAACTGCGCGTGCTAGAACCTGCGCTTCAACATCACGGCCAATCGACACATAATCGGCGGCACTCTGCGCGTGCGTGATACGGGCGACATCCTGCTCGATGATCGGACCTTCATCAAGATCGGCGGTTACATAATGCGCCGTGGCACCAATCAGCTTCACACCGCGCTCATAGGCCTGTTTGTAAGGGTTTGCACCCTTAAACGACGGCAGGAAAGAGTGGTGGATGTTGATGATCTTGCCCGACATCTTCTGGCAAAGCTGATCGGACAGAACCTGCATGTAACGCGCAAGAACCACCAGCTCAGTGCCCGTATTATCGACAATATCCAGAAGACGCTGTTCGGCTTCCGGCTTGTTGGCTTTGGTGACAGCCACATGATGGAAAGGAATGTCGTGATTGACGACGACCTTTTGATAATCGAAGTGGTTCGACACGACACCAACGATATCGATTGGCAGGGCGCCGATTTTCCAGCGATAGAGAAGATCGTTCAGGCAATGACCAAAACGCGACACCATAAGCAGCGTCTTCGTGCGATGGGCATTGTCGTGGAAATCAAAATCCATTTCAAACGGTGCTGCGATAGGCTGAAAGCCTTCGCGCAGAACATCAAGCGCCACACCGTCTTCGGAAATGAAGCTGACACGCATAAAGAAGCGACCAGTGTCCAGATCGTCGAACTGAGCGCTGTCGATGATATTGCACCCTTTGCCCGCAAGATAACCCGAGATGGCGGCAACAATACCGCGAGTGGATTTACAGGTGACGGTCAGGACAAAGTTATGCATCGGACTTCCTTCATTACGCAGGCTCAATGGCATCGTGATTTTTACTCTACGATGTGATGATCGCCATGCCAGAATGCGTAATGCACTGACCGGATTGCGCTATCAAGTCGATAATGCGTGAATATTGGAATTGTAGGAGTATTCTTTAGACCGTCGACGTTACCTTGTTCAAATGACGTGGCTTATCGGGGTCGTAGCCCTTGCGGCGCGTCACCGTCTCGATGATCCGATAATAGTTGATGAGCGCAACCAGCGGGTCGAGATGACCATTGCCGGTGCTGGCAGACGGCACCCGATGACCCGGCACCGAAGCATCACCAAACGAGACAAGGTTTGCGCCGAACGACTGAAGCCTGCCCAGTGCCTGAATGCTTGTTTCAAGCGCTTCATCCTGCGGTATGAACGAGAGGATTGGGAAGCCGGTTTCCACCAGCCGCATCGGTCCATGCATCAGCTCGGCAAGTGAGAATGCTTCCGCATGAATATTGGCGGTTTCCTTGGCCTTGAGCGCTGCTTCGAGCGAAATGGCATAGGCCGTACCACGTCCGCCAGTGAACAGTGACTTTGCCTCAACCAGCAGGTCTTCCACCACCTCGCGGCCTTCCGGCTTTGTAGCAGCCAACGCTTCCGGCAAGCGGCTCAAACCTTCTTTCAGCCGGACATCGTTGCTGGCAGCGGCCACCACACCTGAAAGCGCTGCGACTGATGCAATGAAGGACTTGGTGGCGGCAACGCTCTTCTCTTCGCCTGCATGAAGGGCGAGCACAATGTCGGCCCCCTTCGCAAGCGGACTATCTGTTACGTTAACAACGGCAACTGTCGTCGCGCCGCCCCGCTTTGCTGCATCCTGCACCGCGATAATGTCCGGGCTTGCACCCGATTGCGACACGGTGAAATGCAGACCACCCTCCAGTTTCAGCTTCGCGCCATAAACGGAGGCCACCGATGGTCCGATAGAGGCAACCGGAATGCCCGTGGCAATCTCCATCAGATACTTGAAAAAAGTCGCCGCATGATCGGACGAGCCGCGCGCAGCTGTCGTAATCATGGTGGGCGACTTTTCAAACAGCCGACCGATCTCTGCAAATGTCCCAACTTCTGCTGCAAGAAGTTTCGCCACCACAGATGGTGACTGTTCGGTTTCCTGTAGCATCAGGGATGGGGCAGTCTGCATAATCATTCTCCGGTTGGGTCGTCCAACTCATATCAATGTTGCGGCTGCGGCTCCACCGCTGTTTCAACTTCTTTGGCGTCAGGCTCCTTGATGCGGAACCAGGCCACATAAAGTGCTGGCAGGAACAGCAGAGTGATGCCCGTACCGGCAATGATGCCGCCCATCATGGCATAGGCCATCGGTCCCCAGAACACTTCACGCGCAATCGGAATCAGCGCCAGACTTGCAGCCGCTGCCGTCAATGCAATGGGGCGCATACGGTGCTGACTTGCCTGAACAACCGCATCCCAGGGATGCATTCCATCAGTAATATGCTCTTCGACCTGCACGATCAGAATGACCGAGTTTCGGATAAGAATACCGATCAGCGCCAGCACACCGAGGATTGCCACGAAGCCGAGCGGTTTGCCACTCGGAAGCAGTGCCGCGACCACGCCAATCAGCCCCAAAGGTGCCACGGCAACCACAAGGAACAGGCGCTGAAAGCTCTGCAATTGCAGCATCAGAACGGTTGCCATCACGAACAGCATCAGCGGCACAACGGCAGCAATCGGTCCCTGGCTCTTGCCGCTTTCTTCAACCGTACCGGCTGTCGCAACCGAATAACCCGCTGGAAGCTTGTCGACGAATGCCTTCACCGCAGGCTCAAGCTCCTTCACAATCGTGTCCGGCATCGTTTTATCAACAATACCAGCTGCAACCGTGATGGTTGGAATGCGCGAACGGCGATAAACGACCGGCTGCTCCAGCTCGTAACGGAAATTCGCAATGGCTGCGAGCGGCACGGAACTGCCGTTGCCAGTTGCAATCTGAAGGCTCTGAAGCGTGTCGATGGAATCGCGCTCATGCTTCTGCGCCCGCACAATCACATCGATCAGATAGATGGAATCCCGTACCTGTGTGATGCTGATACCGCCCACAACACCATTGAGCGTTGTCGCAATATCCTTAGATGAAATGCCAAGCTTACGCGCCTTGTCCTGCATGACATCTACGCGGATGACACGACCCGGCTCGTTCCAGTTATAGCTGACGACGCCTAAGCGTTTATCGGCACTCATGATACCGGCAAAGTCCTGCGCAACGCCGCGCAGTTTCTGGATATCAGGACCGGAAATACGATACTGCACAGGGCGCCCGACCGGCGGTCCGAGTTCAAGGAATTTCACATAGGTATCGGTGCCGACATAATCCTTGCGCAACGCTTCGTCGAACTTCTGCTTCAGGCGATCACGCGCTTCCACGTCCTTGGCGACAACCACCATCTGACCGAAATACGGATTTGCTGGCTGCACATCAAACGAGAGAATGAAGCGGATAGCACTTTGCCCGACATAGGTGCTCCAGTGGTCGATATCCGGATTATCCTTGAGCATGGTCTGCTCGAAACGTTCCATCTGCGCCTTGGTATCGGCGATGGAGCTGTTCTGGGGCAAGGTCCAGTCGATCACCAGTTCCGGTCGGTCGGATTGCGGGAAGAACTGTCGTTCGATGAAGCCCATGCCGAACACGGACACCACAAACAAAGCGATCGTCGTGATGATGGTGATCCACTTGTGCCGCATCGCCAGAAGCAGTGTCTTCGAGAAAGCTTCGAAAAAACGGCTGCGCTTTTCCTCATGATGCTTCATTTTCTTGGGCAGGAAGGTGACACCAAGAAGCGGCGCAAACAACACAGCCACAATCCATGAAACGATCAGCGAAACAGCAATCACCACGAAAAGCGTGAACGTATATTCGCCCGCCTGACTGGTGTTGAGGCCAATCGGGATAAAACCTGCGATGGTTACAAGCGTTCCCGTGAGCATCGGGAACGCCGTGTGCGAATAAACATAAGTCGCGGCCTTGTTGATCGGATCGCCCTGTTCCAGCCGCGCGACCATCATTTCGACCGCAATCATCGCATCATCAACCAGCAGCCCCAGCGCGATAATCAATGCACCGAGCGACACACGTTGCAGCGAAATATCCATCAGCGACATGGCAAGGAAGGTGATAGCCAGCACCAGCGGGATCGACAGTGACACAACAAAACCGGCGCGCAAGCCAAGGCTGATGAAGCTCACGGCGAGAACGATGACAACCGCTTCAAACAGCGCCTGTGTGAACCCTGACACCGCGTCCTGCACGACCTCCGGCTGATCGGCAACCTTGAAGACATTCACGCCAACCGGCAACTCAGCCTTCGCCTGCTCCATCAAGGCATCAAGCTTTTCACCAAATTCGAGCAGATTGCCGTTTGGCTTCATGCCGATGCCAAGGCCAATCGCATCATGGCCGTTCACACGGAAAATCGATGTCGGTGGATCAACATAGCCGCGCGTGATCGTCGCCACATCGGAAAGACGGAAGAAGCGGTCATTCACGCGCAGATTGACGGCTCTGAGATCGGCTTCCGAATTGAACTGCCCACTCACACGAACGCTGATCCGCTCCGGCCCGGCCTGCACAACACCCGAAGGCGTAATCGCATTCTGATCCTGAAGCGCCTTGAGAATGGCCTGTTGGTCGAGGCCAAGGGCTGCCACCTGCCGCGTCGAGAATTCGAGATAGATCGCCTCATCCTGCGCGCCGATCAGCTCAACCTTACCGGCATTGGGAATAGTCAGAATTTTGGTGCGAACATCTTCGGCGTAATCGCGCAATTGGCGCATCGACAAGCCATCGGCGGTAAACGCAAAGATATTGCCGAACACATCGCCAAACTTGTCGTTGTAATATGGGCCGTAAACGCCTTCCGGCAGATTAGGCTTGATGTCGTCAAGCATGTGACGCACTTCGGACCAGGCTTTTGTCACCTGTTCTTTGCGCACGGTATCTTTCAAAAACACGAAGACAACGGACTTACCCGCCGTCGTCACACTGCGCGTATAGTCGAGCGTATCAAGCTCCTCGAGCTTCTTCTCGATGCGGTCTGTGACCTGGTTCATGGTTTCGTCGATGGATGCGCCGGGCCAGTTGGCCTGCACCACCATGGTTTTCACCGTGAATTCCGGGTCTTCCGCCCGGCCAAGGTCGAGATAGGAGATAAGCCCCGCGACCAGAAAAACAAGCATAAAATACCAGACAAGCGACCGGTGGTTCAAAGCCCAGTCAGAAAGATTGAAACCCTTTTTCACAGGCTGTTTCCTTTCGCATCCAAACGGACTTTTTGCCCTTCTTTGAGCTCGTTCACGCCAGCCGTTGCCACATAGCTGCCGACCTCGACATTATTGGCTACAAAACTGTCGCTGCGACGCTCAACAACCTGAATGTCATGAAGGCTTACAGTCTGCGTCTTTGGGTCAATCACCCAGATTTCGGTCTTTCCGTCTTTTTCAAGCAAGGCCTGAATCGGCAAAAGCACATGATCTTTTTCCGCTCTTGCAAGCCCTGCCCTTATCGTCGCTCCCAACCGGAAACCCTCCGGCGGGTTTTCAAGTGCAATGCGGACCCGGCGCGTGCGCGTCTGCGCGTCCGCCTGCGGGGCGACTTCCCGCACCGTACCCTGTCCGGTTACGGTCGGATCAGCCTGCAGCTGGACGTTAAACGGCGTTCCAGCCACAAAATACTCGGTCATGCTGTCGGGAATATCGAGAACCGCTTCACGAATGTCCGGTCTCGCAACTGTCATCACCGCTTGCCCGGCAGCGACCACCTGCCCCACTTCGGCATTGGTTGCAGAGATGACGCCATCGAAATCAGGACTTAACACGGCATAGCCGCGCTGATCTTCCGCTTTGCGCAATCCAGCCTGTGCTTTTTCAAGCCCCGCCTGTGCGCTGTCACGCGACTGTTTGGCAGCATCGTAATCAGCCTGAGAAATGTTGTTGCCCTTGAGCAAAATGTGCAGACGCTCTTCGCTGGCAGCGGCATTGGCATATTGCGCTTCCGCACTTGCGAGATCAGCCTTGGCAGATTGAACCGAAAGATCGAGCGTGGAGGGATCGAGCATCGCAACCATCTCATCTTTTTTGACGAGATCGCCAACAATAACCGGACGCGCGATAATGCGGCCCAGAACACGGAAGGCCAGATCAGTCGAATAACGCGGCTCGATCGTACCAGCAAAGCTGGTCTGGATTGCAGGCTTCGGCGTTGCAATCGTGTAAAGAACAGGGCGGGCGGGCTCTGCTTGCGATGATTTGTCGTCATCTTTGCCACAGGCCGCAAGCGTTACAAGCGAACCAACAATGGCAACGCAGCTAAAAAACTTCATCGTCGATTTCATTGTGCGTCCGCCTTTTCGAGACCCTTTATAATCTCGGTTTGAGCACCGGATCGCAGCATCTGCGCGCCTTTGGTCACGATCAGCTCGCCAACATTCAAACCAGACGCAACAATCACCCGTTCCTTTTCATAGGCCAGCACCTTGACCGGAACGAGCGTTGCAACCTGCGTGTCCTTTGCTACGCGCCAAACAGCCGTGCGACCTGAATCGGACGTCATGGCGCTCCATGGCAGGATCACGACCTGCTGGTTTTCCATATGAACCGTGCCTGTCACTGTTGCCCCAAGGGCCATTTGCTCAGGCGTATCGGCAATGCCAACTTTCACCCGCACGGTACCCGTCTGTGCATCGACCACCGGTGAGATTTCGCGGATTTTCCCTTCTGCCCGAACGCTATCGTCAGACAGCAAGGCCAGAGTTACGTCCATGCCGATCTTGGCATAATTGACCAGCGTTTCCTGAACATCAAAGATGGCATCACGCGGACCGTCTTCGGCAATCGAGAATGCAGTTTGCGCAGCCTGAACCACCTGACCGGTTTCGATATTGCGAGCAGTCAGCACACCTGAAACCGGCGCATGAAGCTCGGTATAGGAAAGCTCGTCACGCGCATTACTGAGCTGACTTTCCGCATTCATCAATGTGCTTTGAGCGGTGCGAAACACCTGCTCAGACTGATCATATTGCGACCGCGTGGTGAAGCCTTGTGCCAAGAGCGCCTGCTGGCGTTTGAAACTTGCTTCCGCCTGCACAAGCTGCGCCTGTGCTGCATCCTTGGATGCCTGTGCAACGCGCATGTTGGACTGCTGTTCGGCATTGTCGATCCGTGCGAGAAGCTCGCCTTTCTCGACATGCTGGCCGATTTCGACCTTGCGCTCCACAACCTGTCCGTTGACGCGGAAAGAAACATTGACCAGTGAGCGTGCCGCAATTGCACCAGAGAGCGTCAGCTTGGGCTGATAGTCGACCAGCTTGCTCTCCGTCACGGCCACCGGAACGACGCCGCTCATTTCGGAATGCGCATAATTGCTTGAAGCCATAACCATCGTCGTAACGACGAGAACACTCGCAATCGCTTTCAGCGCACCATATCCCGCTTGTGCGAGAGGGGAAAATTTTGTGGCCATTGATACGATTCTCACTGGTTTCTTTGACAACAACATGCAGCCAAAAGAATGCTGAGAAAAGCATGCTTTAATAACATTATTAATCATCATATTCGCATATAGAAATGCGTCTCTCAAATAGCTTCGCGAAAGAGCTTAGAGCGCGTTCCGATCTGATTAAATGAGATCGGTGCTCTAATCATCTGCTGTAACGCGCATCTTTTCCGATCGAAGCGGGACCAGAAATCAGTCCAGTGGGCTGATTTCCCCGCGTAGGCGTTTCACACTTTTCGGGATGCGCTCTAAATCAAAAACAATAAAACAAAATAATTATAAACTGACTTCTTCGACAAGCCGCTCGCCTGCAGCGTTTAACTGATAATAAGTGCGCTGTGTCCGAACATCGCGTTGCCGGACCGTGATATAGCCACCATTGGTTTCAAGTACAATAACCTCCCTCAGCACAAGAGCGTGAGCAACGCCAAGTATGCGAGAAAAACTGCGGCTATCCTTGGCAATGTCCAGTGCAGCCGCAGCAATAATTCCCGCGCCGAGCCGTGAGACTTTGCCCGATGCAGCCTCCAGCGCATCGACCAATGCCATATATTCAGCTTCTTCCATCAGGCGTTAGCTGCGTTAACCGCCTGAACCGGACGGAACGAAACAATGACCGACTTCGATGTTGGCGTATAGCTTTCGTCACCCGCGCTTGCCAAAGGTACAAGCACATTCATTTCCGGGTAGTAGCCCGCAATGCATCCGCGCGGAATATCATAAGGGACAAAGCGGAAATCACGAGCCACGCGCTCAACACCGTCCTCGAAATCACCGACTATATCGGCCCGATCTCCGGCTTCAACACCAATATCCGACATATCGGCAGGGTTCATGAACACCACCTGCCGCTCGCCATAGACACCGCGATAACGATCATCCATGCCATAGATCGTGGTATTGTACTGGTCATGGCTGCGGAATGTCTGGAGCACATAACGCCCCGGCTTGCCGCGTGCCTGCTGATGCTCGACAGCTTCAGGCAGCGCACCGCTCCAGAACGTAGCCTTGCCAGCCGGTGTTGCCCATTCCAGTTCTCGCGCCGTGTTGCGCAAATGGAAACCACGCGGCACACGAACGCGCGCGTTGAAGTCGTAGAAGTCCGGCAATACCCGTGAGATGTGATCACGGATCAGATCGTAATCATCGGCCAGTGCCAGCCAGTCAACCGGCTTTGGGCCCAATGTCGCATTTGCCATGCCGGCAATGATCGCAACTTCCGAACGAAGCAGCGGCGAAGCTGGGTGATTGATACCGCCCGATCCATGCACCATGCTCATCGAATCCTCCACGGTGACAATCTGCGCCACGCCCTTGGAGTTAAGATCAATCTCAGTGCGGCCAAGGCATGGAAGGATAAAGGAATCCTGCCCCGGCAAAAGATGCGAATGGTTGAGTTTGGTTGCGATATGCACAGTCAGTCTTTGGCCGGACAGTGCTTTGATAATCATCGGACTGTCAGGTGTTGCACGCGCAAAATTACCGCCCAGGCCGATGAAAGCTTTTGCCGAGCCATCAAGCATGGCACCAATCGCGCCAAGCACATTATGGCCGGGCTCACGCGGCGCTTTGAAACCAAATTCCTTTTCCAAGGCATCAAGGAATGCAGTCGACGGACGCTCATTGATGCCGACCGTGCGATCTCCCTGCACGTTGGAATGTCCACGCACCGGACAAAGCCCGGCGCCCGGCTTGCCTATATTGCCACGCAGCAACATGAAATTGGTGATTTCGCGGATCATGATTACAGAATGACGATGTTGGGTAATGCCCATCGCCCATGTGCAGATAACCCGACCAGCCTTCATGTAAATGCTAGCGGCATGTTCAAGCGATTGACGCAGAAGACCGGATTGATCTTCAATCGCTTCCCATGAAGTTGTGTCGACAGCCGCACGATAAGCTTCAAATTCTGCCGTATGCGCTGCCAGAAATTCGCGATCCAGAACCGACGGCTCTCCAGCCGCAAGCGCTGCATCATCGGCCGCAAATACTGCCTTGGCCATTCCGCGGAAGGCGGCCAAATCGCCACCCAGACGCGGCTGGTAATAATCGCTGGCGATGGCTTCGCTGCCGCCATGCATCATTTCAAGTTTGTTCTGCGGATCGGCAAACCGCTCCAGCCCGCGCTCACGAACGGGATTGAAAACAACGATCTGCGCACCGCGTTCGGCTGCGCGGCGCAGATCACCCAACATGCGCGGATGATTGGTGCCGGGATTTTGACCGACCACGAAAATCGCATCAGCCTGCTCGAAATCCTCAAGCAGAACCGTGCCTTTGCCAACGCCAACCGATTGCTTCAGAGCAACACCACTGGCCTCGTGGCACATATTGGAACAGTCAGGGAAATTGTTGGTTCCATAGGCGCGCACAAAAAGCTGATACAGAAATGCCGCCTCATTGGAGGCGCGACCCGATGTATAGAATTCGACACGATCCGGCGTATCGAAACCCTGCAAAATGCCGCCGATGGCCGCAAAGGCTTCGTCCCATTCGACCGCTTCATATTTATCGGTTGCCGCGTTGTAACGCATCGGATGTGTAAGACGACCAGTGTTCTCCAGCGCATAATCCGTCCAGGATTGCAGCTCGGAAACTGTATGTTCAGTGAAAAACTTTGGCGTCGTGCGTCGTTCGGTTGCCTCCCAGGCAACAGCCTTCACGCCATTTTCGCAAAACTCGAAAGACGAACCATGTTCCGGATCACCCCAGGCACAGCCGGGGCAGTCGAAACCATCGGGCTGATTGGCTTTCAGAAGAGCACGCGCGCCAGTCAATGGCGCACCGCTGGCCAGCAACTGCTTGCCGCAACTCTTCAAAGCGCCCCATCCGCCAGCGGCACTTGATCGTTTGCCAATAAATCGGGTTTCCGAAGCCTTGCTCATCTTGCTATCCTCGACTGCATAACGCGCTGCACCCAATGAATGTCGTACTACGATGCAGTATTCTAGAGCGCATCCCGAAAAGTGCGAAACGATTTTCGGAGAGGATGCGCGTGAATACAAATAATTAGGGCGCCAAATGCGACGCACCCCTGTCGTAAAATATCTTTGCGGCAATTTCTGACAATCGCCATATCAGCTGCAGAAATAAGCCGATAGTATAGTTGCACTTCGCAAACCATCAAATTAGCGCGAGCCAATTGTTATTCCATGCGGGTTCACTCTTGATTTCAGCCGCGCAATCCGTCATGCGATTGGTAAAGAAAACTGACCACAAGGGGTGGGAGAATGCCTAACATCGTCGAGATCGCCGATCTGAAGCGACTGGCCAAGCGCCGCGTCCCGAAAATGTTCTTCGATTATGCAGATTCGGGTGCCTGGACGGAATCAACCTATCGCGCCAATGAAACCGATTTCGCCAAGATCAAGCTGCGCCAGCGCGTTCTGGTCGATATGACCAATCGTTCGCTTGAAACAACGATGGTTGGCGAAAAGGTCGCAATGCCTGTGGCCCTCGCCCCAACCGGCCTAACCGGTATGCAACACGCAGATGGTGAAATGCTTGCGGCACAGGCGGCAGAGGCTTTTGGCGTTCCTTTTACCCTCTCGACTATGAGCATCTGCTCCATCGAAGACGTGGCATCCGTCACCAAGAAGCCATTCTGGTTTCAGCTCTACGTGATGAAAGACCGCGAATTCGTCAAAAACCTGATCACCCGTGCGAAAGCTGCCGGTTGCTCGGCTCTGGTGCTGACGCTTGATCTGCAGATTCTCGGTCAGCGCCACAAGGATCTGCGCAACGGCCTTTCCGCCCCGCCAAAGTTCACGCCAAAGCACATCTGGCAAATGGCAACCCGTCCAGGCTGGTGCATGGGCATGATGGGCACGCAGCGCCGCACCTTCCGCAACATTGCCGGTCACGCGAAAAATGTTACCGACCTGTCGTCGCTTTCCTCCTGGACGGCAGAGCAGTTCGATCCGCAGTTGAACTGGAACGATGTTGCATGGATTAAGGAACAATGGGGCGGCAAGCTGATCCTCAAGGGCATCCTCGACGTTGAAGACGCGAAGATGGCCGCAAAATCCGGTGCCGATGCGATTATCGTTTCCAACCACGGCGGTCGCCAGCTTGACGGTGCTGTCTCGTCCATCTCCATGCTCAAGCCAATTGTCGACGCTGTCGGCGATCAGATCGAAGTGCATATGGACGGCGGTGTTCGCTCAGGCCAGGATGTTCTGAAAGCGCGCGCACTGGGTGCGCAGGGCGTATTCATCGGCCGTCCGTTCCTATACGGACTTGGCGCCATGGGTAAGGAAGGCGTTACACTCGCTCTCGAGATCATCCGCAAAGAACTCGACATCACGATGGCTCTCTGCGGCAAGCGCAACATTAACGATATCGACCAGTCCGTCATACAGTCAGTCGATTTCAAGTAAAGATTGCAGAACCCGGCTCAGGCCGGGTTTTTCTTTCCCGGTTAGACGACACTTCTCAAGATAAATACTACCGCAAGTTTAGTGCTCGCTAATAAGAAGTAACGATAGCTTAAGCATATTCATTTACCATCTTTTTCCAACGGTTCGGGAACCGCAATTATTTCGGTTGGAGTTGGGTAGATGAAATATGTTTCCGCTATAGCGCTCATGACATGCAGCATGTTGATCGGTGCAAACGGAGCGCGCGCAGCTGACATTATTCTAGAGGAGCCAGCGCCAGTCGTTGTGGCACCTGCTCCTTTGGCGTCCGGGTGGTACATCCGTGGCGACATCGGTTACAACTTCAAAAACAAAACCGATGGTGAATGGGATTTCTGGAACCAGGAAAATCCACCCTATCGCGGCATCGACGACACGTTGAAATACGATAGCTTCAAACTGAAAGGTGGCGCAGCCTACGGCGTCGGCGTCGGTTATCGTTTCAACGAAATGTTCCGCACAGACGCAACGCTGGATTTCTTCCGCGCCAATATTAACGGCCGTACAAACTGCACCAGCTACGTAAAGAGCGCCCACGGCCTCAACCCGGTAGAAGATAATTGCCATTATGAAGACGCATCGACGGCAAATATCTGGACGGCAATGGCCAATGCCTATGTCGATCTGCCAAAGGTTGGAGCGGTCACGCCTTATCTTGGCGCCGGTCTGGGTGCTGCCTATGTGAAATATGGCAATTGGGATACACGTCAGGTATGCTCTGACTTCACAACCCGCAATTGCGATTACCAGTCAGACAAAGGCGGTCTCGACAGCTGGCGTTTTGCAATGGGCCTGATGGCTGGTGTGAGCTACGACCTCACCGAGCAGCTGAAGTTTGACCTTGGCTATCGCTATCTGCGCATCAACGGTGGCAAAGCCTATGGCTATGATGCCGCAGACAGCAGCACAAACCCCTACGGCAACTCCGAAGGTCCGGGCGCAACAGGCGCACAGGCCAAGGACAATGGCTTCAACATCCATACGGTCCGCGCCGGTCTTCGCTACGAATTCCGCTAAGCGGCAGCCGTCCTAAGAAATCAAAAGCCCGGCCAAATGCCGGGCTTTTTCTATGCCCGTGACGCCGGCGCTTTCGAGAGCAGCACTGTGCGGATTGCAAAGCTCGAATGAATGCGCGCAACACCCGGCAGCCGCGATAGAATTTCCTTGTGAATGATTTCATAGGAAGCGGCATTTTCCGCCTCAACCCGCAGAATATAATCGGCATCACCCGTCATCAGATAACATTCCTGCACTTCTGGATGGCGACGCACCGCCTCTTCAAAGCGGTTGAGATATTCTTCCGTCTGCCGGTCCAGCGTGATGCGAACAATCGCCACCAGCCGCTCATCCCCGCCGGAAGATCCAACAATCGCGGTATATCCGCGAATAACGCCACTTTCTTCGAGAATCTGTACCCGCCGCAGACAGGCCGACTGTGAAAGCCCCACTTCGGCGGCAAGCTGGCTGTTCGTCATCCGGCCATCGCGCCGCAGCGAACGGATGATATTGCGGTCTATGCTATCCAGTGTCGCCATGAATATTCTTCGAATGATGAGCTAATAAGTGCGTAAATCATGCAAAAATTCGCATAATCTACGACAAAATGCAAAAACATTCGAATAGTCTTCGACTATCATTATCGCTATTGCTTTGGGGGCAAGGAATAGCGATCCGCCAGTCGCCGAAACCCGACATCGAAGCAATGTGCTTTTGGGAGGAAGCGGATTAGATTCCAGGCATCCCACCAACAAACCGAGTGCACTGGAAATGACCGATATGTCGATGCATTTTTCTCAAACTGAACGAGACCTCGCCGCAGGCGGCGTTCTAACCATCGACCTCAAAGCCCTGCGCCACAATTATTCGACCATCGCTAAGCGCATTGCGCCAACCCGCACAGCCGCTGTTGTGAAAGCTGATTCTTACGGTCTTGGTGCAAACCGCGTCGCGCCGGCTTTTTATGAAGCAGGTTGCCGCGATTTCTTCGTCGCCCATCTTGGCGAAGCAATTACGCTCCGCCCTTTTCTCAATCCAGATGCGACGCTTTACGTGCTGAACGGCCTTCAGCCCGGTACGGAAGCTGTCTGCGCACGCGAGAAAATCCTGCCTGTTCTCAACTCGCTGGAGCAGATTGAAAACTGGTCGGCACTTGCCGCAAGCTTGAAAGAAAAACTGCCTGCGCTGCTACAGATCGATACCGGCATGTCGCGTCTTGGCCTGTCGGCCAAAGAACTCGACCAACTGGTCGATGACCAGCATCTTCTGGACCATATCGACGTCAAATTTGTCATCAGCCATCTGGCGAGCGGCGATGAGCCGGAAAACCCGGCCAATGCCCGTCAGCTTGCGGCCATGAATGCAGCGCTCGCACGTTTGCCAAAAATGCCGGTGGCATTTTCAAATTCCGGCGGCTGCTTTCTCGATAACACATACCACTTCAATCTCGCACGCCCGGGCGTGGCCCTTTATGGCGTCGGCCCTGAAACGGGCGAAAATCCTATGAAGCCGGTCCTTGAGCTATCAGCGCGCGTCATTCAGGTGCGCGATATCGATAAGGGTGCGGCAGTCGGTTATGGCGGCACATACGTAGCAAGCAAGCCCATGCGGATTGCAACCATCGCAGTCGGTTATGCCGATGGCTGGTTCCGCGCTTTGAGCAACAAGGGCTCCGCCTTTTATGGTGATACGCGCCTGCCGATTGTCGGTCGTGTTTCGATGGATTCGATCACGCTTGATATAACGGCCCTGCCGGAAGGCGCAATCAAGCTTGGCAGTCTGGTTGAACTCGTCGGCCCGCATCAGCGGCTCGAAGATGTGGCCCGCGATTGCGACACCATTCCTTATGAAATCCTGACTTCGTTAGGCCACCGCTATGCCCGTGTTTACGTGGATGGCGCAGCATCTGAAACAAAAGCATAATAATTAAGAGGCGAACATGCAGATCACCATTCTCGGCAGCGGCGTCATCGGCGTCACCAGCGCGTACTATCTGGCCAAGCTTGGCCATGAAGTCACTGTCGTTGACCGCGAGGAAGGCCCTGCACTGGAAACCAGCTTCGCCAATGCCGGACAGGTTTCGCCGGGCTATGCATCGCCATGGGCAGCACCCGGCATTCCATTGAAAGCTGCCAAATGGCTGTTTCAGAAACATGCGCCGCTGGTTCTGCGCCTGACCACAGATCCGAAGCAGTACGCTTGGCTGTTGCAAATGCTCGCAAACTGCACCGAGAGCCGCTACAAGGTCAATAAAACCCGCATGGTTCGTGTGGCCGAATATAGCCGCGATTGCCTTGTCGCTCTGCGCGAGGAAACCGGGATTCAATATGACCAGCGCACACAGGGCACCTTGCAGCTGTTCCGCGAGCAGTATCAGCTCGACGGCATCGGCAAGGATATCGAAGTTCTGCGTCAGGACGGCGTGCCGTTTGAAGTGCTCGACCGCGAAGATTGCGTGCGGGTTGAACCTGCTCTGGCCCGCGCCAGAGACAAATTCGTCGGTGGCCTGCGCTTGCCGCATGATGAGACCGGCGACTGCTTTAAATTCACCAATGAACTGGCCAAAATCGCCCAAGGTCTCGGCGTCAAATTCCGCTTTGGCGTCGACATCAAATCGCTGCTGATCTCTGGCGGCAAGGTGTCGGGCGTTGAAACCTCGGAAGGTGTTCTGACGGCTGATCGCTATGTTGTGGCGCTGGGCAGCTACACGCCCGCTCTGGTCAAGTCGCTTGGCCTGAATGCCCCTATCTACCCGGTCAAAGGCTATTCGATCACCGCTCCAATCATCAATGAAGAGCTGGCGCCTGTCTCGACCGTACTTGATGAAAGCTACAAGATTGCCATTACCCGCCTTGGTGATCGCATCCGTGTGGGCGGCATGGCCGAAGTCTCCGGCTTCACCAAAGACCTGCCTGCTGCACGTCGCGCAACGCTTGATCTCTCGGTGAGCGACCTGTTCCCGGGCGGTGATCTCAAGGCTGCTACCTTCTGGTCTGGCCTGCGTCCAATGACGCCGGATTCAACGCCGATCATCGGTGCAACACGCTATGACAACGTGTTTATCAATGCAGGGCACGGTACGCTTGGATGGACCATGGGTCCGGGCTCGGGCAAGCTGCTCGCCGACCTCATCTCCGGCAATAAGCCGGATATCCGTGCCGACGACCTTAGTATCGCGCGCTACGCATAAATCACGGTGGCGAGGAAGCGAAACCAGAAATCAGTCCAGTGGACTGATTTCCCCGCATAGGCATTTTCTCTTGGCGCACAAAGATCGCCCTAGCCAATGAGATGGCGCAGAAGCCCGGCTGATGCGATTGCCACCACGACCGTTACAAGCATAGGAAACCGCGTTGCGGCGGCAATTGTCAGCGCAAGCGCAATCATATCCGCTGGTTTGCCGGTAAAAAACTCCGGCGCGATAACGCTAATCAGCACGCAGCCGGGCGCGCTTTCCAGCAGCATTTGCGCCCGCGGACTCAGAGTGCGATTGCGCAGGAAAATATAACCGCCGATGCGGGTCATGTAAGTGACCGTCGCCATCAGCAATATGGTCAGAGCGTGAATAGGGTCGATCATCATTCTGGCTTCGCCTGCTTCCAGGCCACGATAAGACCCGCCACAACACCAGCTGGCACATACCAGGCGCCAGGAACGCTCAGATAGGTTACGCCCGCAACGATGAGGCTCACCAGCCATGGCACAGCGGCAACCGGTCCCTTCCACATGCTGGCAAGGATAACGATAAAGACTGCTGGAAACGCCATATCGAAACCGAAGCGTTTCACATCACCCAGAACCGGACCAACCAGCGCACCTATAGTCGTGAAGACAATCCAGGTTGCGTAAAGGCCGAGTGCGGCTCCAAA
This sequence comes from Brucella sp., assembly GCF_032066345.1. Lineage (NCBI taxonomy): Bacteria > Pseudomonadati > Pseudomonadota > Alphaproteobacteria > Hyphomicrobiales > Brucellaceae > Brucella > Brucella sp. Next base: position 47,688 of record NZ_DAMBKZ010000024.1, on the reverse strand, counting down.
ATAATAGCGAATGCTGAAGCGGTTTCCCGACTTGCGCGCATCGGCAAGACCAAGCGCCCAGCTCTCGTCGCACATGAAGAATAGCGCCAGAAATGCCTTGCGCTTCGGCAAATGCTTGATGAGCGGCGCAAGCGCTGCACCCATCAGGAAATGTCGGCTGTTTACCAGAAATGTGATCGCGACAATCAGCAGGATATGCGGCGGCGACGTCCAAAGTCCAATGGCAGCAAATTCCGAACCACCGCCGAAATTCAGGCCGGTCATCATCGGCACTTCAACCGGGCTCAGCCCCTTTTGTGTGGCCTGTGCGCCCAAGAGCAGTGCGAACGGAACAAAACTCAGACAGACGGGAATGGCTTCCCGCAGGCCACGCAGGCCTTCAGATCGCCGGGAGACGCCGCTTTGCCCCTCGACAAAATCCATACTACGCATCAACTATTTCCTTTTTGAAGAGCAACAATGCGCTCATTCCGAACCGGGAAAATACGTCAATTCGCGCAGATTATTGTTGCTTTTACACTCTCTATACACAAAATATTGGCTGTAAATATCAACAATTTGTCATTAGGCGCATTATAATGCCAACATCAATTGATGCAATTGATCGTGCCATCCTTCGGGTGCTCCAACAGGAAGGCAAGATTAACAACACCGAACTTGCCGAACGTGTTGGCCTATCCCCATCCCCGTGCCTTCGCCGGGTGAAGCAGCTGGAAGATGCAGGCTTCATCGAACGCTATGTCGCACTGGTCGATGCTGCGAAGCTCGGAATGGGCTTCACCGTTTATGTGCGCATATGGTTGACCGGCCAGGACGAAGAGACGGTCACAAGTTTTGTGAAGGCGATTGAAAAGCTGCCGCAGATTGTGGAATGCCATTTGATGGCAGGTGATTGCGATTTTCTGCTGCGCGTCATTACGCCTGATCTGGAAGGTTTCAGAAAATTCCAGATGGAATATATCGGCAAGATAAAGGGCGTTCGGAACATAAAATCCGAAATCCCGATGCAGCAGATCAAGCGCTCATGGGTCGTGCCACTATAGGCGCTTTGGCTGACACATCAGAAACTCGGTGGTGTGCAGGCGCTCACCACTTCGCAGGCTACTGGCCCCACGCATTTGAACCGATGTGGCAGCTTGCTTGAGAAATAATAGGCATCGCCCGGCCCCAAGATTCGGCGCTCGCTACCGACCGTCACTTCGATGCGACCCGAAATGACGATGCCCCCCTCCTCGCCCTCATGCATGAGCAGAACCTTGCCGGTATCCGATCCCGGCTCGTAGCGCTCTTTGAGGATTTGCAGCGAACGGGCAAAGAGGTGGTCGCCCACCTGTCGATAAGAAATCGGCCCCTTGCCGATCTCCACCAGTTCATCCGCCTGATAGAAGACCTTGTGCGGCGCATCCGGCTCAAGCGCAAAAAACTCGGCCATTCCGATAGGAATTCCATCCAGAATGCGCTTTAATGCACCAACCGACGGATTGGACTGATTGGCTTCGATCAGCGATATGGTGGAATTGGTCACGCCAGCACGTTTTGCAAGCTCTCGCTGAGACAGATTCTGCCGCATTCGCACATAGCGAAGCCTGCCTCCGATATCGATGCTCATCGACGGTTCCCCTTATTGTTTATGATGTTCGATATATCACAAACTTCCGTTTCAAAGCACATAATTTCAATAGCTTAAATTTCTGAAGAAAAGGACTTGTTGCCTTCGATAATGCATGGCCTCCTGCTCTCAAAATAGGAGGTTTTAATGCTTAACAACACCAACGCGCCAAGTCTTGATAACTTCTGGATGCCGTTCACGGCGAACCGCCAGTTCAAGGCCGCCCCACGCCTGCTCGCAAGCGCTTCGGGCATGTATTACACTGATGTCGACGGCCATCAGGTTCTGGATGGCACGGCTGGCCTTTGGTGCTGCAATGCCGGTCATGGGCGTAAGCAGATCACCCAGGCTGTCGAGCGCCAGATCTCGACCATGGACTTCGCGCCGACCTTCCAGATGGGCCACAACATTGCTTTCGATTTTGCTGAAAAGCTCGCAGCCATTGCGCCCGGTGGCCCGGATGCCAAGCTTGATCGCGTGTTCTTCACCAATTCCGGCTCGGAATCGGTCGATACCGCACTGAAGATCGCTATCGCCTATCAGCGTGCCATTGGTCAGGGCACCCGTACCCTCATCATCGGTCGTGAAAAAGGCTATCACGGCGTTGGCTTCGGCGGCATTTCTGTCGGCGGCCTCGTCAACAACCGCCGCGTCTTTCCGCAGATTCCTGCCGATCATATGCGCCATACGCTCGATATTGGCCGCAATGCATTCTCCAAGGGCTTGCCGGAACACGGCATTGAACTCGCCGACGATCTGGAACGTCTGGTTCAGCTGCACGGCGCAGAAAAGATTGCCGCCGTCATCGTCGAGCCAATGTCCGGCTCTGCCGGTGTTGTGCTTCCGCCAAAGGGCTATCTCGAACGCATCCGCGCGACCGCTGACAAGCACGGCATTCTGGTGATCTATGACGAAGTCATCACCGGCTTCGGACGCCTCGGCACACCATTTGCTGTCGATTATTTCGGCGTAAAGCCTGATCTCGTCACCACCGCCAAGGGCCTCACCAACGGCGCAATTCCAATGGGCGCGGTCTTTGCAAGCCGCACAGTGCATGACGCGCTGATGACCGGCCCGGAAAACGCCATCGAGCTCTTCCACGGCTACACCTATTCCGGTCATCCGGTCGCCTGTGCTGCCGGTCTTGCCACGCTTGAAATCTACGCCGAAGAAGGTCTTCTGACCCGCGGCGCAGAGCTGGCCGAGCATTGGCAGAACGCGCTTCATTCGCTGAAGGGCGCGCCAAATGTCATCGACATCCGCAACCTCGGCCTCGTTGGCGCAATCGAACTGTCGTCACGCGAAGGCGCCATCGGCGCACGCGCTTACGATGTCTTTGTCGATTGCTTCAAGAAGGGTCTTCTGATCCGCGTCACCGGCGATGTGATCGCGCTTTCGCCACCGCTCATCGTGGAAAAAGAACAGATCGACACAATCGTTTCCATGATCGGAGATGCGCTTAAACGCGCGGCCTGATCACCACCCAGATCGAGCCGCAACTTGGCCGCCGCTTTCCCCTGCGGCGGCTTTTTTCTTAAGCATTTCCAGCAAAAGTACGAAGCGGTTTTGCGTAAGATAGTGCGTAAAAACAAACAGATAGAGAAGTTTTGGCATTATACATAACCAGAACTTCTCTATGAATCACATTATGCGGAAAGTGGTCCAAGGGATTCTGCGCATTATCATTTTAGCGGCCACTATGTGCGAAGCCTCCAAAAGCGTAATAACGTTACATTACATCGCTAAATTTAGCTCTGCGACGGCGTAAATTTTGCCACCAGCGCATGACTATCGCCCGGATAAGTGAAGCGTACATGCGTCACCGGCTGATCGGCATTCCACGTCTGGCGCTCAACGACAAGACAAGGCGAACCGGCAGGCACGCCAAGCGTCGCAGCGTTTTCCTCGGTTGAGACAACCGCACGGATGGAATGCTGCGCATTGCTCCAAGGCACGCAGGAAACAAGCCAAGGGCCGGGTGATTGCTCTGCAAAATCGGTCTCTCCCGCGCTCGGCACGGCATCAAGGCTGATAATGCGCTCTTCCAGCGCAAAGACCCGCTTCCCTGCATAATGACGGCAAACTAGTTCGACCAGCGGCGTGTGTCGCGGCATGTCGATATGACGCGCATCGGCGGGGCCGCTCAACCGCTCGTTTCGTTTCAGCAGCTCAAAACGATAAGGCTGCCCAAGCGCTGCGACCTCATCGCGAATATCATGGATTTCGAGAATCGCGGCTTGTGACTGCGGGAAAGAAACAAAGCTGCCCGAACGGCGCTTCCGCTCAATCAGACCGGCTTTTGCCAGCTGCGTTAGCGCCTTATTCACGGTCATGCGCGAGCAATTATAATACTCGGTAAGCTCGTGCTCGAACGGGATGCGATGACCGGGCTGCCATTCGCCAGAAATAATGCGCGTTTCAATATCATCCAGAATACGCTGATGCAGCGATAATGTCGGCTCGTCTTTTCCGGATGGATTGTCCTGCACGTCCCGCTCGCCCCATTTATTAGTTCAGCAATTCGCCGATTGCTTTCTGGAAAGCACGCTCTGCCGCATCGCGCAAGCGATGATGTCCGCCCTCCACCTGTTTCACGCCGCGCACCCACACATCAGAGGCACGCGCACGACCGGCAAAAATCCAGCCATCGAGAACCGCATCCCCCTTTGCATGGGGCAGACGCTCAACATCAAGCGATACAAAATCTGCCGAAGCACCCTGTCTCAAACCATCGCCTTCGCGACCCATAGCAATATTCCCGCCCGCCAATGCACCATCAAACAAGGCGCGTCCGGTCGAGCCTTCGTTTTTCGCCAGCACATTGCGCGCTCGATGCAGCAAACGCTGCGAATATTCATATTGCCGCAACTCATCGCCAATGCCGATCAGCACATTGGAATCGGACCCAACGCCGAAACGGCCACCATTGGCATCAAACACGGTGGCATTGAACGTGCCATCGCCGAGATTGGCTTCCGTAACCGGACAAAGACCGGCAATCGCACCAGCCTGAGCCATACGCACAGTTTCCGTGTCACTCATGTGCGTTGCGTGGATAAGGCACCAGCGCGCCGACAATTCCTGATGGTCAAGCAGCCATTCAACAGGTCTCTGTCCGGACCACGCAATGCAGTCCTCCACTTCCTTAACCTGCTCGGCAATGTGAATATGCACTGGCGCGCCGGGCAACAGCTTTGCTGCAAATGTCAGCTCATCCGGGGTGACAGCACGCAAACTGTGCGGCGCCACGCCAAGCACAGCACCATCGAAGCCAGAAAGAGCCCTCTCGCAACCCTCGATCAGGCGCGCAAAACTCTGCTGATCGTTAATGAAACGACGCTGTCCCTCATTGGGATCGGCACCGCCAAAACTCGAATGCGCATAAAGCACCGGCAACAAGGTCAGACCGATGCCAGCCGTTTGCGCTGCCGAGACAATGCGGTCCGCCATTTCCGAGATATTGCTGTAAGTCGTGCCGTCGCGAGCATGATGCAGATAATGAAACTCACCGACGCGTGTAAAACCGGCTTCCAGCATATCGACATAAAGCCGCAATGCGACTGCTTCCGCCTGTTCCGGCGTCATGGTCAGCGCGAACTTATACATGATCTCGCGCCAGCTCCAGAAACTGTCAGCCGATGGGCCGCGCCGTTCAGCAAGGCCAGCCATGCCATATTGAAACGCGTGGCTGTGGAGGTTTGGCATCCCCGCTACGATCACCTTATAGCGCTCGTCTCCCGGTTTGGCTTCAACGCCAATCTCCACAGAAGCAATTGTTCCTTGAGCTAAACCAAGCCGCACATCCTCTGCCCAGCCCGTCTGCAAAAGCGCCTGACCAGCATGGATAAATTGCGTTGTTGGGACTGCGGCTGACATTCGATGAAGCTCCTCATTCCGCCCAATTTGCACACCCGTTTTTCAACAGATCGCGATTGGATGCATTTTTTCTCTTGGCGGTTCCGTTAATATGTATATACATTATTGAAAACCAGGGGAAGCGAGAAAACGCTCATGACACAGAAATCAAACTTCGTTTTAACGCAGGCACGCATCGCCACTCTATCGGAAAAGGCAGATGGACTTGGTTTGATCGAAGCTGCTGCAATTGCCGTCAAGGATGGCAAAATCGCTTATGTCGGCGCAGAAATTGATCTTCCCGCTGAATATGCCTCGCTTGAGAAGATTGACTGCGAAAACCGCCTGATCACGCCCGGTCTGATCGACTGTCACACGCATCTGGTCCACGCAGGCAATCGCGCGCATGAATTTGAGCTGCGCCTGAATGGTGCCACTTACGAAGAAGTTGCGCGCGCGGGCGGCGGCATTGTTTCCTCTGTTAAAAACCTGCGTGCGGCCAGCGAAGATGATCTGGTCCGTGAAACCCTGCCACGCCTTGATGCGCTGATTGCTGAAGGCGTGACGACGGTTGAAGTCAAATCGGGTTATGGCCTCGATACGGACAGCGAAGCAAAGTCATTGCGTGCGGCTCGGCGTCTTGGGCATGAACGCGACGTTGCTATTCGTACGACCTTCTTGGGCGCTCATGCCCTGCCGCCGGAAATGAATGGCGACAAAACGGCTTTCATCGACAAGATCGTCAACGAAATGCTGCCTGCTATTGCGAGCGAAAATCTCGCCGATGCAGTAGACGGGTTCTGCGAAAGCATCGCCTTCCTGCCGGATGAAATCGCCCGCGTTTTCGATGCTGCAAAGGCGCACGGCCTTCAGGTCAAACTCCACGCAGACCAGCTTTCCAATCTGCATGGCGCAGCTCTTGCCGCTTCATATGATGCACTTTCCGCCGATCATCTCGAATATACCGATGCTGACGGCGCGGCTGCCATGGCAAAGGCCGGAACCGTCGCGGTTCTGCTTCCCGGCGCTTATTATTTCATCCGTGAAACGCAAAAGCCGCCGGTCGATCTTTTCCGCGCAGCTGGCACAAAGATGGCGCTGGCCACCGACAATAATCCCGGCACTTCGCCGCTTACCTCGCTTCTGCTCACCATGAACATGGGCGCAACCCTGTTTCGTATGACAGTTGATGAATGCATTGCAGGCGTCACCCGCGAAGCAGCACGTGCTCTTGGTGTGCTCGACAAGACCGGCACGCTGGAGGTCGGCAAGGACGCGGATCTCGCCATCTGGAGCGTCGAGCGTCCGGCAGAGCTCGTTTACCGCATTGGCTTCAACCCGCTCTGGAAGCGGGTTTTCAAAGGCCAGATCTAATTCATATCCCCAATGGAGTTTTCCATGTCCCTCATATTGAAGCCCGGCAGCGTTCCACTCTCAACAATCGAGAAAATCTATCGCGAAAACCTCGCCGTTCGCATTGATCCGTCATTCCATGCTGGTGTTGAAAAGGCTGCGGCACGAATCGCCGAAATCGCAGCTGGCGATGCACCGGTTTATGGCATCAATACTGGCTTTGGTAAGCTTGCCTCTATCCGTATTGCTCCCGAAGACGTGGCAACACTTCAGCGCAATCTGATCCTGTCGCATTGCTGTGGCGTGGGTGAACCGCTGAGTGAAGAGATCGTGCGCCTCATAATGGCGCTGAAACTCATTTCGCTTGGCCGTGGTGCGTCGGGCGTGCGGCTGGAACTCATCACCCTCATCGAAGCCATGCTTGAAAAAGGCGTGATCCCGATGATCCCGGCCAAGGGTTCGGTTGGCGCTTCTGGCGATCTTGCACCGCTCGCTCATATGGCAGCAGCCATGATCGGCGAAGGTGAAGCCTTCTATCAGGGCGAACGCCTGCCATCTGCTGAAGCACTGAAGAAAGCAGGCCTCAAGCCAACTGTTCTGGCTGCGAAGGAGGGTCTCGCCCTCATCAACGGCACACAGACCTCGACTGCACTGGCATTGGCCGGTCTGTTCCGCGCGCATCGTGCATTGCAGGCAGCCCTCATCACCGGCGCACTTTCGACCGATGCGGCGATGGGTTCCACCGCACCATTCCATCCGGATATTCACACCCTGCGCGGACATCAGGGCCAGATTGATACGGCTGCAGCACTGCGCAATCTGCTGGCTGGTTCGGTCATTCGCGAGAGCCACCTTGAAGGCGACCAGCGCGTGCAGGATCCTTATTGCATCCGTTGTCAGCCACAGGTCGATGGAGCAGCCCTCGACATTCTGCGCCAAGCTGCACGCACACTTGAAATCGAAGCCAATGCCGTTACCGATAACCCGCTCGTCCTCTCCGATGACAGTGTGGTTTCAGGCGGCAACTTCCATGCCGAACCAGTTGCTTTCGCAGCCGACCAGATCGCGCTTGCCGTCTGCGAAATTGGCGCAATTGCACAGCGCCGCATCGCGCTTCTGGTTGACCCTGCGCTTTCCTTCGGCCTGCCAGCTTTCCTTGCAAAGAAGCCGGGCCTCAATTCGGGTCTTATGATTGCGGAAGTCACTTCGGCAGCACTGATGAGCGAAAATAAGCAGATGGCGCATCCGGCATCGGTTGATTCAACGCCAACCTCCGCCAATCAGGAAGATCATGTTTCCATGGCCTGCCATGGGGCGCGTCGCCTGTTGCAGATGACTGAAAACCTCAACGCAATCATTGGCATTGAAGCATTGACCGGCGCGCTCGGCGTTGAACTGCGCGGCCCGCTTGAAACCAGTCCTGAACTGAAAAACGCCACCGCCGTTCTGCGCTCTAAAGTGCCGACGCTCGACGTTGATCGCTACATGGCAAACGACCTCGCTAGCGCAAGCGCCATCATCGCCGACGGCTCGTTCACTGGCAGCATCAGCGCAAATATCCTGCCTGCGTTGGAGGCTTGATATGGCTGCTTTTGAAGTCCATCAGGGTTCGTCACCCGTCATTCTCGGCCTGCCCCACACCGGGACAGACGTGCCGGAAGACATCTGGGCACGGCTCAATGATAATGGCCGCATTCTCGCCGACACCGACTGGCATATCCACACGCTCTATGATGGGCTGCTGGATAATGTCACGACCGTACGCGCCACCTTCCATCGCTATTGCATCGATGCCAATCGCGATCCGGCAGGCGTCAGCCTCTATCCGGGCCAGAATACCACGACGCTGATCCCGGAAACCGATTTCGACGGTATTGCCATCTGGAAAGACGGCGAAGCGCCGAAAGAAGCCGATATCACCGATCGCATCACCCGCTTTCACAAGCCGTATCACGATGCGCTTGCGGCAGAAATCGAGCGCGTGAAGGCGATCCACGGTGTGGCGATCCTTTATGATTGCCACTCGATCCGCTCGCATATTCCATTCCTGTTTGAAGGCAAGCTGCCGGATTTCAACATCGGCACAGACCTCGGTAAGACCTGCGCACCGGAAATTGAAGCCGCAGCCGTGGAAGTGACCCAAAACGCCACCGGCTACACGTCCATCCTCAATGGCCGTTTCAAGGGCGGATGGACGACCCGCCACTATGGCAAGCCCGAAACCGGCGTCCACGCCATCCAGATGGAACTAGCGCAATCCACACATCTGGCGACCGAGGCCGTGCCTTTCGCATACGACCAAGCCAAGGCCGAACCGCTCCGCGTCCATCTCAAAAACCTATTGCAGCGTCTCGAACAGATCGCTGCCAAGATCTAAGTCCGAAAAGGGGAAATCATGTCCAACCCACGTCATAATGAACGCGACATTCGCGCTCCGCGCGGCACCGAACTCAATGCTAAGAGCTGGCTCACCGAAGCCCCCCTGCGCATGTTGATGAACAACCTCGATCCGGATGTTGCCGAACGCCCGCATGAACTGGTTGTCTATGGCGGCATTGGTCGCGCAGCCCGCACATGGGACGATTTCGACCGTATCGTTGCAACGCTGAAGACGCTCAACGACGATGAAACCCTGCTGGTGCAGTCGGGCAAGCCGGTCGGCGTGTTCCGCACCCACAAGGATGCACCGCGCGTTCTGATCGCCAATTCCAACCTCGTGCCACATTGGGCAACCTGGGATCATTTCAACGAACTGGATAAGAAGGGCTTGGCCATGTATGGCCAGATGACCGCCGGTTCGTGGATTTATATCGGCGCTCAGGGCATCGTTCAGGGCACCTATGAAACCTTCGTGGAAGCTGGTCGCCAGCATTATGACGGCAACCTCAAGGGCAAGTGGATTCTCACCGGTGGCTTAGGCGGCATGGGCGGCGCTCAACCGCTTGCAGCCGTCATGGCTGGTGCCTGCTGCCTCGCAGTCGAGTGTGACGAAACCCGCGCCGATTTCCGCCTACGCACTCGTTATGTGGATGAAAAGACCCACAGCCTTGATGAAGCTCTGGCAAAGATCGACGAATGGACCAAGGCAGGTGAAGCCAAATCCATTGCACTGATCGGCAATGCCGCTGATGTTTTCCCGGAACTCGTCAAGCGTGGTGTGCGCCCTGACATCGTGACCGATCAGACCTCGGCACATGATCCGGTGCATGGCTATCTGCCAATCGGCTGGAGCGTTGCTGAATGGCGCGCCAAGCAGGAGAGCGATCCGAAGGGCGTTGCAAAAGCTGCCCGCGCTTCGATGAAAGTGCAGGTTCAGGCCATGCTCGACTTCTGGAATGCCGGCATTCCAACGGTCGATTACGGCAACAACATCCGCCAGATGGCGCTCGAAGAAGGTCTGGAAGACGCCTTTGCCTTCCCGGGCTTCGTGCCTGCCTATATCCGCCCGCTGTTCTGCCGCGGCATTGGGCCTTTCCGCTGGGCAGCCCTTTCCGGCGATCCGGAAGATATTGCAAAGACCGATGCCAAGGTGAAGGAACTGCTGCCAGACAACAAGCATCTGCACAACTGGCTCGACATGGCGAAAGAACGCATCGCGTTTCAGGGTCTGCCAGCGCGCATCTGCTGGGTTGGCCTCGGTGATCGTCACCGCCTCGGCCTCGCTTTCAACGAAATGGTCCGCAATGGCGAACTGAAAGCACCTATAGTCATTGGCCGCGATCACCTCGACAGTGGCTCGGTCGCTTCGCCAAACCGCGAAACCGAATCCATGAAGGACGGCTCGGACGCAGTGTCTGACTGGCCGCTGCTCAATGCACTGCTCAACACCGCATCGGGCGCAACATGGGTATCGCTCCATCATGGCGGCGGTGTTGGCATGGGCTTCTCCCAGCATTCGGGCATGGTCATCTGCTGTGATGGCACGGAAGATGCCGACCAGCGCATCGGTCGTGTGCTGTGGAATGATCCGGCAACGGGCGTCATGCGCCATGCCGATGCGGGCTATGAAGAAGCGCTCGACTGGGCAAAGCAGCAGGGTCTGCGTCTACCGGCCATCCTGGGTAATTAATCCATGCACATCTTACGCAGCGCCGACCACAAGCACATGCCGTGGAAAAACGGTGGCGGTGTTACGGTTGAAATTGCGATCCACCCTGAAAATGCGTCAGTCGATAATTTCGACTGGCGCATTTCCACAGCAACCGTTGCCAATGACGGCCCCTTCTCGGTTTTCACTGGCATTGATCGCACATTGTCGGTGCTGGAAGGCAACGGCATTGTTCTCGATGTTGAAGGTGTGGAAACCACCCTCACCCGCGAGACAGCACCCTTTGCTTTTGCCGCCGATGCCAGCTCTGGTGCCCGCCTCATCGACGGAACAATCACTGATCTCAACGTCATGACGCGACGCGGGCGCTTCACGCATCACGTCGAACGCATCGCCATTGATGATTCGAGAATTGTTGCATCCAATTGTGGCGCCATGCTTATTTTCTGTGCAGAAGGCAATTTCGATCTAAAAACAGACAGCAGAATCGCGCATCTGAGCCTGCATGATTGCTTGGTCATGTCGGGAGAGGCTCAGTTTTCTCTAGAACTTATTGGTAAGGGGATCGTCTATCGGATTGCGATTATCGAAGTATAATCAACAATCTACGGGAAATTTGAACAGTTTGGCGGCCAAAGGATTCTTTATATGCCTCTCTGGACAGAAATTTCCGCCCTGCTAATTTGTCTGCCAGAATATGTATATGCTTAAAACAAAAAAGGGGTTCACATATGAGAAAATCTTGGTTGGCAGGCGCAGCCCTCGCAGCGCTCACCTTCGCTTCGAGCGCACAGGCAGAAACAAAAGTCGCAATCGGCTTTTCCGGCTGGACCGGCTTTGGTCCGCTGACGCTTGCGAAAGAAGCAGGTATCTTCAAAAAGAACGGCCTCGACGTCACGCTCAATAAAATTCCGCAGGCAAGCCGCCACCTCGCGCTCGCATCGGGCGATATCCAGTGCGCGGCAACCACCGTTGAAACATGGATTATCTGGAACGCGGCTGGCGTGAAGTCCAAGCAGATTTTCCAGATGGACAAATCCTACGGCGCTGACGGCATCGCCGTGCGTGCCGATGTCAATTCCTTTGCCGATCTGAAGGGCAAGACCATTGCCGCTTCCGCTCCCGGCACGTCGCCATACTTCTTCCTTGCCTTCATGCTGGCCAAGAACGGCATGACCACCAAGGACGTGAAGATCGTCAACATGGAACCGGGACCAGCAGCGCAGGCTTTCGTTGCAGGCCAGAACGACGCTGCCCTGACCTACGAACCATATCTGTCGACGGTGCGTGCAGCACCCGACAAAGGCAAAATTCTCGCCACAACACTCGAATATCCGGCTGTTATGGACACCGTTGGCTGCACCCCGGATTTCCTTGAAAAGAACCCGGAAGCTGCAAAGGCACTTGCCACCAGCTATTTCGAAGCGCTTGAAATGATCGCAGCCGATCAGGCCAAGTCCTACGAAATCATGGGCAAGGACGTGAAGCAGTCGGGCGAAGAATTCGGCAAATCCGCAGCCTATCTCCGCTGGCAGGACAAAGCCGCCAACCAGAAGTTCTTTGAAGGCGAGTTCAAGGAATTTTCGGAAGAAGCCACCAAGCTCCTGCTTGACGCCGGCGTGATCAAGAACAAGCCGAACCTCGACGATATTGTCGACACAAGCTTCATCAAGTAATCACATCGAAAAAGCAGGCTCGGAGTTCGCTCCGGGTCTGTTTCATTTCAGCCTCACGTAGTGCCTGACTAAACGGATATATCTATGCAGCCTATGCAACCGATTGGAAACGGAGCCCGAATTCTTCTGGGAATTCTGTTCTTCGTGCTTTTCTTTGCTTTCTGGGGCGTCGCAACCCTCGGAGGCTTCGTTTCGCCTACCTTCCTAGCCGATCCGATCACCATGGTTCAGGATGGATATGATCTCATCGCCAATCAGGGCTTCCTTTCGGATATCGGCATGACTGTCTGGCGCGTGCTGGGCGGCTTCATCATGGCCAGCATCGTTGCCATTCCGCTTGGCATTGCGATGGGTGCATATAAACCCATTGAAGCGCTGCTCGAACCGTTCGTCTCCTTCGCACGCTATTTGCCTGCCTCGGCTTTCGTACCGCTTCTCATTCTGTGGTCGGGCATTGGCGAAACGCAGAAGCTGCTCGTCATCTTCATCGGCGCAGTCTTCCAGCTCATTCTGATGATCGCTGTCATTGTTTCCAACACGCGCCGCGATCTGGTTGAAGCAGCCTATACACTCGGCGCCAAGGATCGCGGCGTTATTCGCCGTGTGCTTGTGCCGTCAAGCGCTCCCGATATTGCCGAAACGCTGCGCCTCGTGCTGGGCTGGGCATGGACTTATGTGATCGTCGCTGAGCTGATCGGCGCATCGTCGGGCATCGGCTATATGATCATCAATTCGCAGGCGCTTATGGCTACCGGACAGATCATTTTCGGCATCATTGTAATCGGCGTTATCGGCCTGATTTCTGATCTGGCGTTCAAATACATCAACCGCTGGCTCTTTGCGTGGAGGTTTGCGTAATGGTTACGACAACCGAACAGGAACTCGTCGTTAAAGGCGTGAGCCGTACCTTTCCGGGTGTTCACGGCGGCAAACCAACCCTTGCTTTGCAATCAACTGATCTCATCATTCCGAAGAATGATTTCGTCACCATTCTCGGTCCTTCGGGTTGCGGCAAGTCCACACTTCTGCGCATCATTGCCGGTCTCGACAAGCCGACCACTGGCACGGTGACGCTGGAAGGTCAACCGGTCAAAGGACCGGGTGCGGATCGCGGCATGGTGTTCCAGTCCTACACGCTGTTTCCATGGCTAACCGTTCGGCAGAATGTCGGTTTCGGCCTGCGCGAAAAAGGTACGCCGGAAAAGCAGGCCCGCGAAATTATCGATAGCTACATCGATAAAGTCGGCCTGCGCGGATTTGAAAACCACTGGCCAAAGCAGCTTTCGGGTGGGATGCAGCAGCGCACTGCAATCGCCCGTGCACTTGCCAATGACCCAAAGATCCTGCTCCTTGATGAGCCTTTCGGCGCGCTCGACAACCAGACACGTGGATTGATGCAGGAACTCCTGCTCGGCATCTGGGAACGTGAGCAGAAAACCGTGATCTTCGTCACCCACGATATTGAAGAGTCGATCTTTATGGCGACCCGTGTGGTTACGATGACAGCCCGTCCCGGCAAGATCAAATCGATCACGCCGGTCAATATTGAGCATCCGCGTTCCTATCAGGTCAAAGCCAGCCCGGAATTCTCGGAGCTGCGCCTGAAGCTCACCGAAGAAATCCGCAGCGAAGCAATTACAGCGGCAAAACAGGCTGCCTGAAAATTATTGTTCCTTCTAATGAGATGGTATCTTAAGAAAAGGCTGCGATGTTCTTCGCAGCCTTTTCTTTTTAGCGTTTGCGCGCATCTATTCCGAAAATCGCTTCACACTTTTCGGGATGCGCTATTTTCAGGACCGTTCCAACATGGCCGTTTCAGCAGAACTTGAAGACCGCATCGTTTATGTGAATGGCGAATATGTCGCCGCGCGCGATGCAAAAATCTCGATCTTTGATCGTGGTTTTCTCTTTGGTGACGGAATTTACGAAGTAACCGCAGTCCTTGACGGCAAGCTGGTCGATAGCGACCCGCATATGAAGCGCCTGCGTCGTTCGACAGGTGAAATCGGCATTCCTATGCCGATGAGCGAAGATGAGATTGTCGAGATCGAGCGCGAATTGATCCGCCGCAACAATCTCACCGAGGGTCTGGTCTATCTTCAAGTGACGCGCGGCGATGGTCGCGACCGAGATTTTGTCGCTAAAGGCTTGAAGCCATCGGTGGTTCTGTTCACCCAAGTTAAAGCCCTTGCCGACCGGCCGGAAGTTGCAACAGGCATCCGTGTGCTTTCATTGGATGATCTGCGCTGGAAGCGTCGCGACATCAAGACCGTCTGCCTTCTGCCACAGGCTCTCGCCAAGGAAATCGCCAAGGGTTCCGGTTGCGATGAAGCCTGGATGTTAGAGGACGGCTACGTCACCGAAGGCGCATCTTCGACCGGCTATATCGTCACTAAGGATGATGTAATCGTCACCCGCCCCAACAGCAATGCGGTCCTGCCCGGCTGCACACGTTTGTCGCTGTTGCAGCTGATTGCTGAAACCGGCATGAAGCTTGAAGAGCGTCTTTTCACGATTGATGAAGCCTATGCTGCGAAAGAAGCTTTCATGACCAGCGCAGGTACTTTTGTAACGCCGATTTCGTTTATCGACGACAAGCCTATCGGTGGCGGCAAGCCCGGTCCGGTCGCTCTCAAGCTGCGCGAGATTTATCTCGACCACGCGCGCCGTACGGCGATCTAAAAAATACAAATCGGGCCGGAACAATGTTCCGGCCCGAATGGCTTCTGCCTCCCTCTCCCAAAAGGCGAAGCACCAGCGCGATAACGCGCCGATAGTGAGCTTTTTTCCGCAAAAACGGCCTCTGAAACACGTTAAATCGTGTTAAACCCGTGTCAGGAATATGGCCATTTCATGGCCAAAGCCCGTTTAGCGGCGCTGGTTATAGACGTCGATGCAGACGGCACCCAGCAGCACGATGCCCTTAATGACCTGCTGATAATCGATACCAATACCCAAGATCGACATGCCATTATTCATCACGCCCATGATGAGCGCGCCAATCACCGCACCCGTAACACGCCCCACACCACCGTATGCCGATGCACCACCGATGAAGCAGGCGGCAATCACGTCAAGCTCAAAACCAAGGCCAGCCTTTGGTGTCGCCGTGTTGAGACGAGCCGCGAAAACCAGACCCGCAAGCGCTGCCAGCACGCCCATATTCACGAAGACGAGGAAGGTCAGCCGCTCGGTTTTAACACCAGAAAGCTTGGCAGCATGGCGATTGCCACCCACCGCATAAATCTGACGACCGATCACTGTTCGGTTGGTTAGGAACGCATAAGCAGCGATCAAAACAGCCATGATAATCAGGACGTTAGGCATACCGCGATGCGACGAAATCAGCAGCGCGAGATAAGCAATACCTGCAAAGAATAGAATATTCTTGGCCACGAACAGGCCGAACGGTTCTGTCTCCACCTCGTGCGCGATATGGCGCGCGCGCGATCTTGTATTCTGCCAGACGATGAAGCCCGCAATGACCACGCCGAGGATCAGCGATGTGAGATAGATACCGCCTGATGTTGTGCCAATAAACTCCGGAATAAAGCCGGACGAAAGCTTCTGGAAAACCTGCGGGAATGGCCCGACCGACTGCCCACCAAGAACGGCAAGCATCAGACCCTTGAAAACCAGCATCCCCGCGAGCGTCACGATGAAGGATGGAATGTTGAAATAAGCGACCCAGAAGCCCTGCATCGCGCCGATAATACCTCCTACCAGCAAGCACAGAATAGCTGCGATCGGAAATGGAATTCCCCACCGCACCATCATGACAGCTGCCAGTGCGCCGATGAAACCGCAGACCGATCCGACCGAAAGATCGATGTGCCCGGTCACGATAACCAGCAGCATTCCGAGCGCCATAATGACGATATAGCTGTTCTGCAATACGAGATTGGTAAGGTTCAGCGGCTTCATCAGCACGCCGCCGGTCACGATCTGGAAAAAGATCATGATCGCGATGAGCGAGAGCAACATTCCCGATTCACGCAGATTGTTTTTGAGATAACGCCCCACACCGCTCGGCGCTTTCGGGCCGCTCTGAATTACGTTCTCGCTCATTATTGTTTTCCCTTGTTCCGCATGATGGCGCGCATGATGTTCTCCTGCGTCGCTCCTTCGCCAGCCACTTCGCCGACGAAAGCTCCCTCATGCATGACGACAATGCGGTCGCAAATACCGATCAGTTCCGGCATTTCGGATGAAATGACGACCACGCCCTTGCCGCTGTCAGCCAGTGAATTGATGATTGTGTAAATGTCGTATTTCGCGCCCACATCGATGCCGCGCGTCGGTTCATCGAGGATCAGTACATCCGGCCCGGTGAACAGCCATTTCGACAGCACCACCTTCTGCTGGTTGCCGCCTGAAAGCGTGCCCGTTTCCTGATAGACGTTGTGGCAGCGGATGCTCATCTGATCGCGATAGCTGTTCGCGACCTTCATTTCGCGAATACTGTCGATCACGCCTTTGGGGCTGACACCGCGCAAATGCGCGAGTGATATGTTGCGCGATATATTCTCGCCAAGAACAAGGCCCAGCTTTTTGCGGTCCTCAGTCACATAGGCAAGCCCCGACTTGATGGCGCGGGCGACCGTCGAAATATTAACCGGAGTGCCGTTCATTCGGGCTTCGCCGGAAATATTCGTACCCCATGAACGCCCGAAGAGGCTCATGGCAAACTCGGTACGACCAGCGCCCATCAGGCCGGCAATACCGACGATCTCACCGGCTCGCACCTTAAACGAAACGTTCTTGACGGAGTGGCGCTCCGGATGCAGCGGATGATAAACGGACCAGTTGTCGACCTCGAAAATCACATCGCCAATCTTCGGATCGCGCTTTGGATAGCGGCTTTCCAGATCACGATCGACCATCTTGCGGATGATATCGTCTTCCTCGACCTCGCCAGCATTGCAATCAAGCGTTGCTACAGCGCGACCATCGCGCAGCACCGTGATCTTGTCGGCTACTTCACGAATTTCATTGAGCTTGTGCGAAATCAGGATCGAAGTGATGCCCTGCGCGCGAAACTCGCGCAGCAATGCCAACAAGGCCGCACTATCGGTTTCGTTGAGGCTTGCTGTCGGCTCATCAAGGATCAGAAGGCGCACACGTTTGGAAAGCGCTTTGGCAATTTCGACGAGCTGCTGTTTGCCGACACCAATATCCGTCACCAGCGTATCCGGCGATTCCGTCAGGCCAACCTTCTTCAAAAGCGCCTTTGTGCGGCTATGCACCTCGCTGCGGTCAATAACACCATAGCTTGCAGGCGGATTGACGAGAAAAATATTCTCGGCAATCGTCATGAGCGGCACCAACGCCAGCTCCTGATGGATGATGACAATGCCGAGCGCTTCGGAATCATTGATATCGCGGAAGTGTCGCTCTTCTCCGTCAAAAAAGATCGAACCTTCATAGCTGCCAGAGGGATAAACACCCGACAGCACTTTCATCAGCGTTGATTTGCCCGCGCCATTTTCGCCGACAAATGCGTGAATTTCTCCCGGCATCACGGTAAAATTGACATCGCTCAACGCCTTCACGACACCGAAGGATTTGCTGATGCCGCGCATCTCAAGCAGGGGTTTACCGGCAATATCCGGCTGACCGCTGTTCTGCTCAAGCGCGACAGGATTGGCTACGTTCATCGCTCGCTCCCATTACTAGAGCGCCGCGCGCCTTCTGGGGCGCACAAATCTCGCTCTAAATATCTGTATTTACAGCATAATTTTACCTTAACTTACTCAAGTTGAAGGAATTAAGCTGTAGCCTGCCATGCCATCATTCTGCGAACCCTCAGCCCTCAAAAAGACAACGCTGTCAATCTGTTAGCCTAACCCAGTTCGAAAACTGGGCGGCGGGGATGGTGGCAATGAGCAGGCATTCCGGACGCGCTTTTCAGCACGCGTCCGGGCACAAATTTACTGGATCTGGTCTTCTTTGTAATAACCGCTATCGACCAGAACCTGCTTCCAGTTCGACTTGTCGACAATAACCGGCTTGAGCAGATAAGACGGCACAACCTTGACGCCATTGTCATAGGTCTTGGTGTCGTTCACTTCTGGTTCCTTGCCGCTCATCAGCGCGTCAACCATATCGACAGTAACCTTGGCGAGTTCGCGCGTATCCTTGAAGATGGTCGAGTTCTGCTCGCCAGCAAGGATCGACTTGACCGAAGGCACTTCCGCATCCTGACCGGAAACGACCGGCATTGGCATATCGCCGCTGCCATAGCCTACACCCTTGAGCGAGGACAGGATACCGATGGAAATACCATCATAAGGCGACAGCACTGCATTGAGCTTCTTGTCGGAATAGAAAGCCGAAAGGATCGAATCCATACGGGCCTGAGCGGTCGCACCATCCCAGCGCAGCGTTGCTACCTTGTCCATGCCGGTCTGGCCGCTGGCAACAACGAGCTTACCGCTGTCGATGTAAGGCTGAAGAACCGACATTGCGCCGTTGTAGAAGAAGTAGGCATTGTTATCGTCAGGCGAACCACCGAAAAGCTCGATATTGAACGGGCCTTCCTTGTTCTTGAGATCAAGAGCGGTCTCAATGGACTGCGCCTGAAGCACGCCGACCTGGAAGTTATCGAAGGTCGCGTAATACGACACATTCGGCGTATCGCGGATCAGGCGGTCATAAGCGATGACCTTGATGCCTGCTTCATTGGCCTTGGCCAATACATCGGAAAGCGTTGTGCCGTCGATCGATGCCACAACAAGAACCTTGGCGCCCTTAGTGACCATGTTTTCGATCTGGGCCAGCTGGTTTGGAACATCGTCTTCAGCATACTGAAGATCGGTCTGATAACCGCGCTCTTTGAGCACCTTTACCATGTTGTCGCCGTCTGCAATCCAGCGCGCCGACGACTTGGTTGGCATTGCTACACCCACAAGACCTTTGTCCTCTGCCTGTGCAAAGCCGGTAAAGGCAAAGGCGGCCATAGCCACTGCCAGTGTTAATGATTTTATGCCTGCCATTGTCTCACTCCCAAATTGGGACAGGCTCTATAAGCCTGCCGTTCTCCCAAAATTTCCGCCCCCGCCGTTAGGCCCTGCGGAATTCCTCCAAAACAAGATGCTTTAAGCTTTCGTTTTTACGCTTGTCTTTGTCCCAAAACCGGTTCCCACTTTTGGGAGACATGCTCTAGCCCACGATCTTGTCCCATGCCTCAACCGCACGCTGCGCGCGTTCACGCACGTCAGCGACCGTCAAACCAGCCTTGTAAAGACTGGATCCAAGCCCGAAACAGCTCACTCCCGCTGCCCGATAAGTCGCAAAATCACTTTCTGAGACACCACCCACGGCGCCCACCGGAATATCCTTCGGCAACACAGCGGAGATCGCCTTGATACCGTCAGCACCCAGCACACTTGCCGGGAAAAATTTCAGCGCCGATGCGCCAGCATGAATAGCGCTAAAAGCCTCGGTTGGTGTAAACACACCGGGCATCGTCACCATGCCATGCTTAGTCGCACGGCGAATGACATCAGGCTCGACATTGGGGCTGACCAGAAGTCGGCCACCAACATCATTGAGCCGATCCACATTCTCGACCGAAAGCACAGTACCAGCACCGATCAGCACATTGGCGGGCGCAAGCTTGGCAGCCTTTTCAATGGACACGAACGGCTCCGGCGAATTGAGCGGAATTTCAATCGCCTCAAAACCCACCTCGATCAGAGCGGTGACAACGCCTTCCGTTTCTTCTGGACGAATGCCGCGCAGGATTGCCACCAGCGGATAGCGGAGCTTCGGCCATACGATACGTTCGCTCATCGCGCCCCTCCCGCAAATGCGTGTTTTGCCGCCATAAACAGCCCATCGCGCACCAGCTCATCGGCTTCGATGCGGTTCACTTTCACACCGGCAATCTCAAGTGCAGAAGCATAAAGCGCACCCATCATCCCATCGGACAACAGCAACACTTTGCTCGTCTCTCCGAACAAAGAACGGCCACCGGCAACTTCCAGCCCGATCAACAGACCCGACAGACGTGCAAGCTGATCTGTCGGCTTATAGTCATGCACCAGCCAGCCAGCGCGCACCGTAAAGAGCGCATTGGCGATAAGCTCAGGTGTCTCAAGCGAGGCTTTGACACCGGCCGCAAAGGCTGCACTCTTTGGATCAACCGACCCAACTCCTTCAAGCGCACCAGCCAGAACCGACTTGTCTTTCAGGAGTGCGAACAATTCGCCGGTCATGAAAGAGCGGTAATCGTTGAGCTTGCCGTCTGCGATATGCACCCACTTCGCATGCGTGCCGGGCATCACCACCACGGCATCACGCGTGCCGCGATGCACCAGCCCAAGCAGCTTGGTTTCTTCGCCGCGCATTACGTCGGGCGCATCCTCGTTGCGTCGCGCAACACCCGGCAGCATTATGACATGGCGCTTTGCAGGCACGCGCACCGCAGCAGCGACCACTCCTTCAAGCCCGGCAGGCAAATTCATATAGGGTGCTTCGATCCAGCCGGTCCGCGAACCGGCCATACCACAGATCACCGCCGGCAGATCATCCGGCGCATCCACGGAGGCAAGATGCCGTTCGAGCAGCGTCTCAAAACCCGTTTCTTTTGCTGAGATCAACCCATCGTCGCCGCGGCTTTCCTTGAGCACATTGCCATCAGCATCCAGCGTCCAGAGGCGGAACCGGGTTGTCCCCCAATCCGCCACTGCCGCAAATGGTGTTTTTGCGCCGGACATTTAGTGGTTATCTCGCGGCAGGCCACGCGTATGCGCAATGTCCTGATATTTGACTGCGTTTTCGAGAACGGCACCTGTTTCCATCTGGCCAACAACCGCGCGCTGAATTTCCTGCCACGGCGTCTGGCTTTCCGGATATTTGTAACCACCAGCAGCTTCGAGAGCCTTGCGGCGTTCTGCCAGTTCTTCATCAGAAATCAGAATATCGGCAGTGCCGCGACCAAGATCGATACGCACACGATCACCCATTCTGAGCAGCGCCAGACCACCACCAGCAGCCGCTTCTGGTGATGCATTGAGGATGGAAGGCGAACCCGAAGTGCCCGACTGACGGCCATCGCCGATGCAAGGCAGAGAGCTGATGCCCTTCTTCAAGAGATAATCCGGCGCGCGCATGTTCACGACTTCTGCCGCGCCCGGATAACCGATTGGGCCTGCACCGCGCATAAACAGCACGGAACGCTCATCAATTTCCAGCGACGGATCGTCGATGCGGTGATGATAATCTTCAGGGCCGTCGAACACGATTGCCTTGCCTTCAAAGGCATTCGGGTCTTTCGCATCCGTCAGATAGCGATTGCGGAATTCTTCCGAAATAACGCTCAACTTCATAATCGCCGACGAGAAGAGATTACCGCGCAACACGCGGAACCCGGCATGTTTCTTCAATGGATCATCATAATTCTTGATGACATTGCTGTCTTCAATCGTGGCATTCTTGCAGTTTTCACCGATGGTCTTGCCGTTAACAGTCAGCGCATTCTCATGAATGAGGCCCTGCCCCATCAGCTGATTGACGACTGCTGGCACACCACCCGCATGGTAATAATCTTCGCCAAGATATTCACCCGCTGGCTGAAGGTTGACCAGCAGCGGAATTTCCTCACCATATTTCTGCCAGTCGTCAATCGTCAGATCGACGCCAACGTGACGCGCCAGCGCATTCAAATGGATCGGCGCATTGGTCGAACCACCAATCGCAGAATTCACACGGATCGCATTGATAAAGGCTTCCTTGGTCATGATGTCTGTTGGCTTCAGATCTTCATAGACCATCTCAACAATGCGGCGGCCCGTCAGATAGGACACTTCCTGACGATCACGATAAGGCGCTGGAATTGCCGCCGAACCCGGCAGCTGCATACCGAGCGCTTCGGCAAGCGAATTCATCGTCGTTGCCGTGCCCATCGTGTTACAATAGCCGGTCGATGGTGCCGACGAAGCAACCAGCTTGATAAAGCCCGCATAGTCGATCTCGCCCTTGGCCAGCAGCTCACGCGCCTTCCAGACGATGGTGCCCGAACCCGTGCGTTCGCCACGGAACCAGCCATTGAGCATCGGACCAACCGAGAGCGCAATCGCCGGAATATTGACGGTAGCAGCAGCCATCAGGCAGGCAGGCGTGGTCTTGTCACAACCAATCGTCAGCACAACGCCATCGAGCGGATAGCCATAAAGCACTTCGACAAGGCCGAGATATGCGAGGTTGCGATCAAGGCCCGCAGTCGGACGTTTGCCGGTTTCCTGGATCGGATGAACCGGAAATTCGATCACGATACCGCCCGCTTCACGCACACCTTCACGCACGCGATTGGCCAGCTCCAGATGATGACGGTTGCACGGTGAAAGGTCAGAGCCCGTCTGCGCAATGCCGATGATCGGTCGACCGGATTGCAGCTCTTCCTGACTGAGACCGTAATTCATGTAGCGCTCAAGATAGAGCGCGGTCATATCCACATTGTCCGGATTATCGAACCATGCGCGTGAACGGAACTTTGGCGTCTGAGGAGTAACGGGCTTATTCATTTCACTGTCCTGCGTGGGTAAGAGACCGCTAGGCGGTCCCATTTCCTAATCTTCAAAAGCTTCGACTATATGCCGCTGTCCCAGAAGGAAGGCATCGGCAACATGGGTCAGAGGTGCCAGGTCAACGTCGCTCTGCCCTTCGCCAACCAGCTTCACAAAATTCTGGTAAAGACGCTGATATTCACGATCAGGCTCGGCCATTTTCTCCGTGCCTGCGATGGTCAACCGACTACCGCCATGGCTCAACAGCAGCGTGCCTTTATCGGTCTCGACACGAATATCCCATGTCTGCGGACCCGTCTGACGCCAGTCTAGTTCGAAGGAAACAGGCACGCCGCTTTCCGTCTCAAACGCGAGATTAGCTGCAATCGGTGCCGCACGATTTTCAGGGAAATAAAGATCGGACTTCGTCAGGAAAAACCGTTCCGGCAAAATATGCGTGACAATCGACAGCGCATTGATGCCCGGATCGAACACTCCAAGACCACCCGGCTCCCAGATCCATTGCTGGCCGGGATGCCAATGACGCACATCCTCTTTCCACGACACCGCAACAGATTTGATTACAGCGCCTTTCAGAAATTCGCGGGCAGGTTCAACGGCTGCGGCTTCGCGTGAATGCCAGGTCGCATAAAGCGTAACGCCCTGCTTTTCGGCAAAACGCTTCAGCGCCTGCACTTCCGAAATCGTCGCACCCGGAGGCTTCTCCAGCATCACATGCTTGCGCGCCTTAAGTGCTGCATAGGCTTGCTGAAATCGGCCTTGCGGCGGCGTGCAAAGCGACACCGCGTCAATGGCGACATCACTCTCCAGCAGCTGATCGATATCGTGAAAGGATGGCAAACCATCAAGACCAGCATTGCGACTGGCAATGGCTTTGAGCTGAATGCCATCAATGGCTTCGATGGAAGGCAGATGTTGGTCACGGGCAATCTTGCCGAGACCAACAATTGCCAGATTGATATTGGATGCGGCCGCCATTTCAGAGCGCCTTCACGGCAATGTCAGCGGCTTTCGCCTGTGCCAGCCGGTTGACCAGCGGATAACGGAAAGGCTTTGCTGAAATTTCGAACTGGTCGCCATTTTCCGTCTTCACACCTTCGGAGAAAGACAGTGTCGCGGTGCCGAAGAAATGCACATGAATGTCGCCCGGGCGACGGAAAAGTTCATACTTGAAATGATGATGCTCAAGATTGGCAATCGTGTGCGACATGTTCGCTTCGCCCGAAAGGAACGGCTTTTCAAAGATCACCTGATCGCCACGGCGAATCCGCGAAACGCCTTCAACATGATCAGGCAGATCGCCCACATAAAGCTCTGGCCCCAGCGACGCCTGACGCAGCTTGGAATGCGCGAGCCAGAGATAATTCTGCTTTTCCGTCACATGATCGGAAAATTCATTGGCAAGGCAGAAGCCGAGGCGGAACGGCGTACCGTCCGGGCCGATCAGATAGATGCCTGCGAGTTCTGGTTCTTCACCACCATCTTCGGCAAAAGATGGCGAGACCAGCTCACCGCCCGTTCCAACCAGCGCCGAACCGTCGCCCTTATAAAACCATTCCGGCTGCACGCCGGTTTGACCGGGCTTTGGCTTGCCACCTTCAACACCCATCAGGAACATACGCATGGAGTCGGTCGGCTTTTCAGCAGCCTGTGCTGCCTTGTGCATCTTGTCGCGACCATCCGCAGAACCAAGATGTGTGAGGCCCGTACCTGCAACAATCAGATGTGCCGGATCTTCATGGGTAATCGGCAGGCCAACCTGACCACCTGCAAGTGCTGCATGAATATCGACAGCCTCGCCTTTGCCATTCTGCTCTACCTGTTCAGCGAGACTGATGCCTGCGGAAATTGCAGCCCATGCCAGTTCGTAAGTCGTAGTCACGCCATTGACGACATGTGCAGCGCCTTCATCATCACAAGCAGCCACACGCGTTTCTCCGCGCATGTCGCGGAACTGTACAAGACGTAACATTGAACCTCCCATTTTCCGCAAAACTCTTGCGGAACATTCTTCCCGACCGTTCAAAAACACAGATGTGTCAATCGACGGCTCCTTCTTATTAATATGACTATTTTGTCCAGCACCCACTTGTCAAGCAAGCGAAACACGGTGCAGACCACCCTTCGAGATACACCACCCCCAAAAGCCTATTAACACCATGATTTAGCTATATAATTGCATCATATGCACGTTTGTCGCACCCCCAATTTCCAGCGAACACACGAAATGCGCTTGCCATAAAGTAATATTATATGCTTCATAAACGGGAAGGCTGGGAGAGCCTTTTATTGGGAGGAACTAATATGAAACGCAGTCTGAAGGCTCTGACGGCCGCCCTGATTACAGCATCGTCTCTTGCTCTTATTTCGAGCGCATCCGCTGCTTCACTCACAGTCGGCTTTTCGCAGATCGGCTCAGAATCGGGCTGGCGCGCTGCCGAAACAAGCGTCACCAAGCAGGAAGCTGAAAAGCGCGGCCACACGCTGAAATTTGCCGACGCACAGCAGAAACAGGAAAACCAGATCAAGGCCGTTCGCGGCTTCATTGCACAGGGCGTTGACGCGATCCTGATCGCGCCGGTTGTTGCAACCGGTTGGGATGCGGTTCTGAAGGAAGCCAAAGAAGCAGAAATTCCTGTCGTGCTTCTCGACCGCCAGATCGATGCACCGGAAGACCTTTATCTCACCGCTGTCACTTCCGATCAGGTCCATGAAGGCAAGGTAGCGGGCGACTGGCTGGTCAAGGAAGTGGGCGACAAGCCTTGCTCGGTTGTCGAGCTTCAGGGCACCACCGGCTCTTCTCCCGCAATCAACCGCAAGAAGGGCTTTGAAGAAGCGCTTGCAGGCCATGACAATATCAAGATTTCCCGCTCGCAGACCGGTGACTTCACCCGCACCAAGGGCAAGGAAGTCATGGAAAGCTTCATCAAGGCCGAAGGTGGCGGCAAGGATATCTGCGCCGTTTACGCCCATAATGACGACATGGCAGTAGGCGCTATTCAGGCGATCAAGGAAGCTGGTCTCAAGCCAGGCACCGACATCAAGATCGTGTCCATTGACTCCGTGCCGGATATTTTCCAGGCAATGGCCAATGGTGAAGCCAATGCAACCGTTGAGCTGACGCCAAATATGGCTGGTCCGGCTTTCGACGCGATTGAAGCTTTCAAGGACAAGGGCACCGTTCCGCCAAAGTGGATCCAGACCGAATCCAAGCTTTATACACAGGCTGATGATCCAAAGGCCGTTTATGAAGCCAAAAAGGGCCTCGGCTACTGATCTTCACATTTAACCTTCGGGCCATGTTGCATCATGGCCCGAGGCAAGTTTTGCAATTCGCAAGCGGAAGACTGCCATGGCTCGCCCCGACATCGCTGCGCGAGAGACGCCAGCAACGCCGCTTCTTGAAGCGCGCTCAATAACCAAATCCTTTCTGGGAGTGACTGCGCTTGATCACGTTGATTTCGTGCTCAATCGTGGTGAAATCCATGCCCTGCTCGGCGAAAACGGTGCAGGAAAATCAACGCTCATCAAGATATTGACCGGCGCCTATCATGGCTTTGACGGCTCAATCTTACTTGAGGGGCAAGCAATCGCTCCGGCATCGGTCGCGGAAGCGCAGACGCTCGGCATCGGCACGGTCTATCAGGAGGTCAATCTTCTTGAAAATCTGACAGTCGCCGAAAATCTGTTCCTCGGTCGCCAGCCGCGACGCCTCGGTTTCATTGACCGTCGCCGCATGGAAAAAGATGCAACCACCCTGCTCGCCCGATACGGCCTCACAATTGACGTCGGCGCCCCCTTGTCGGCCTATTCGGTGGCCATCCGGCAGATCATCGCAATCGCCCGCGCCGTCGATGTTTCCGGCAAGGTTCTGGTGCTTGATGAGCCGACCGCCAGTCTTGATGCGCGCGAAGTCGAAATGCTGTTTGGCGTGCTGCGTCAGCTGAAAGCTGAAGGCCTTGGCATCATCGTCATCACGCATTTTCTGGATCAGGTCTATGCCATAGCCGATTGCGCCACCGTGCTGCGCAATGGCCGGCTGGTCGGCAGTCGCACCCTTTCAGATCTGCCGCGCACCGATCTGATTTCAATGATGCTCGGGCATCAGTTGCAGGAGACTGTGCGCCGACAATTGACAGAGGAAGTCAGCGACAACACAACCGCACCCATTCGCTTTTCAGGCTTTGGCAAGAAAGGCAGTGTTGCGCCGTTTGATCTCGCCATCAAGCCGGGCGAAGCTGTCGGCATTGCGGGGCTGCTCGGCTCTGGCCGAACCGAAACCGCATTGCTCATGTTCGGCGTCGATCAGGCAGACAGCGGCGCGCTTACGGTCGACAGTAAGGAAACAAAGCTGCCATCGCCTGTTGCCGCCATTGCTGAACGTTTTGCCTTCTGCCCCGAAGAACGTAAATCCGATGGCATCATCGGCGATTTTTCGGTGGCCGAGAATATTGCGCTCGCCATACAGGCAAAGCGTGGCTGGTCAAAGCCGATTTCATCGCGCGAAAAAGCGGCCCTCGCCCAGCGCTATATCAAAGCGCTTGATATCCGCCCGCCTGATCCTGACAAGCCGATCAAGTTTCTGTCGGGCGGCAACCAGCAGAAGGCCATTCTGGCACGCTGGCTGGCCACCGATCCGCGCCTGCTGATCCTTGATGAGCCGACGCGCGGCATCGACATCGGTGCACATGCAGAAATCCTCAAGCTTATCGGCGAACTCTGCACCGAAGGCATGTCTCTGGTCATCATCTCTTCGGAATTCGAGGAACTTGCAGCCGTGGCAAACCGCGTTGTCGTGCTCTCCGACCGCCGCCATGTGGCGGAACTCAAGGGCGAAGAAATCACCGCCGACAATATCGTGCGTGCGATTGCTGAGACCGGAAGCGAAAAGGAAGCCGCAGCATGATCGCTCGCATGGCCAAGAAACTTAAAAGACTGAGCCCCCAGCTGGCAGCCCTCGCGCTTATTCTGGCGGCGAACACCATCATCGCGCCGGGTTTTCTCGGCATTTCCTTTCAGAACGGACGCCTCTACGGAAGCCTAATCGATATTCTGGTGCGCGCTGCACCTGTCGCCATTCTTGCAGTCGGTATGACATTGGTGATCGCAACCCGCGGCATCGATCTGTCAGTCGGCGCGGTCATGGCAATCAGCGGCGCAACGGCTGCATCGCTTATCGTTGCAGGCTATCCGCTGGCGATCGTCATTCCTGTCGCACTCGGCGTTGGCCTGGTCTGCGGTTTGTGGAACGGCTTTCTTGTGGCCGTTTTCGATATCCAGCCCATCATCGCAACGCTGATATTGATGGTCGCGGGGCGTGGTATCGCCCAGCTTATCACCGAAGGCGCAATCCTCACCTTCAACAATGATTCCTTTGCAACCCTTGGCTCCGGCTCGTTCCTTGGCATACCAGTGCCGGTGCTGATCTGGATACTTGCAGGTCTTGCCGTCGGACTTGCCGTGCGCTCGACAGCGCTCGGCTTCCTGATTGAAGCAACCGGCATCAACCGTCGCGCTGCCATGCTGGCAGGTGTTAAAGCCCGCTTTCTCCTGTTCAGTGTCTATGCAGTTTCAGGCGTTTGTGCAGCGCTTGCCGGGCTGATCGCCACCGCTGATATTCGCGGCGCAGATGCCAACAATGCCGGTCTCTGGCTCGAGCTCGACGCCATTCTGGCGGTCGTCATCGGCGGCACATCGCTGAATGGCGGGCGTTTCTCGATCATGGCATCGCTGCTTGGCGCGCTGATCATCCAGTCG
This sequence comes from Brucella sp., assembly GCF_032066345.1. Classification (NCBI taxonomy): domain Bacteria; kingdom Pseudomonadati; phylum Pseudomonadota; class Alphaproteobacteria; order Hyphomicrobiales; family Brucellaceae; genus Brucella; species Brucella sp. Next base: position 18,861 of record NZ_DAMBKZ010000024.1, on the reverse strand, counting down.
ATCAATACTGGCATTCTGATGGCTGGGTTTCCGCCGGAGTTCAACCTCATCATCAAGGCGGGCATTATCGTGATCGTGCTGACATTCCAGTCGCCTGCAATCGTCGGCTTTTTCACCTTCCTGCGTGCTGAACGCAAAAACAACGTCGCAAAGCCAACGCACCAAGGAGCACGGCAATGAGAGTGCTTCGCAATCTGCCTTTCGTCACAACGGTCGCGATTTTCCTGCTCGCCTATGCGATCTGCGTCATCCAGTTTCCGAACATGCTGTCAACACGGGTGATCGGTAATCTTCTGACGGACAATGCCTTTTTAGGCATCGCAGCCGTTGGCATGACCTTTGTGATTATCTCTGGCGGCATCGACTTGTCAGTCGGATCGGTCATCGCCTTCACCAGCGTTTTTGTGGCGGTCCTTGTCGGGCAGCTTGGCGTGCATCCGCTGATCGCCTTCGCGCTCATTCTGGTGATTGCTGCCCTGTTTGGCGCGTGGATGGGGATGATGATCCATTATCTCGGCATCCCGCCCTTTGTGGCAACACTTGCGGGCATGTTTCTCGCACGCGGTGCTGCATTCCTGATCTCGACGCAGTCTGTGCCGATTTCACATCCGTTCATCGATACGCTGCAAGGGCTCTACTTCCGGCTTCCGGGCGGCGGCAGACTGACCTTCATCGCCATGCTGATGCTGGCGGTCTTCATCATCGGCGGTATCATTGCGCATCGCACGCGCTTTGGTGCAAACATCTATGCGCTCGGCGGCAATGCGCAATCGGCAGAGCTGATGGGCGTTCCCATTGGCTGCACGACTATCGGCATCTATACGATGTCAGGCGTGCTTTCCGGCTTAGCTGGCATCGTCTATACGCTCTACACTTCATCGGGCTATTCGCTGGCAACTGTTGGGGTGGAACTTGATGCCATTGCATCGGTGGTTATCGGTGGCACACTTCTTACCGGCGGGGCCGGTCTGGTAGCAGGAACTTTCGTCGGCATTCTGATACAGGGTCTGATACAGACCTATATCGTTTTCGATGGAACCCTGTCTTCGTGGTGGACAAAAATAGCAATCGGTATCTTGCTGTTCCTGTTCATTGCGCTACAGCGAGGACTTGTATGGTTTTCCGATATAAGACTCGCGCGTCAACGCATGAAGGAGGCCTGAATTGGGATTACTGGAAACGGCCATAACCGGACGCAAGCGCCATAACAGCCACGCCGTTGTCGTGGGTGAACTGGGTCGCGGCATTGTTGCGGGCACCATTCCCGAAGGCTCCATACTTCCGGGCGATAACGAATTATCGTTGCGCTTTGGCGTTTCCCGTACCGTTCTGCGAGAAGCCATGAAAACGCTCGCAGCAAAGCGGCTGGTCGAACCCAAGGCCAAGGTCGGAACCCGTGTGCTGGGTGCCAGCTCCTGGAATTTCTTCGATCCCGATGTGCTGACATGGCGTTTTGAAGCAGGCTTCGACGAAGTGTTCGTCGACCATCTGGCCGAAATGCGGATGGCGCTTGAGCCCGCTGCCGCCGCTGCCGCCGCACAAAATGCGACCAGCGACGAACTCATTGAACTCTATGCTTTGGCCGCAAAATTTGACGACCCCAAGCATACGCCGGAATCCATCGCCAAGGTCGATCTGGATTTTCACCTGGCAATCGCCCGCATGTCTGGAAATCCGTTCATGCGCTCGGTCAGCGGTTTGATTGAAGCAGCACTGGCTATTTCATTCCAGCTGTCTTCGCCTGCCGCATCACCGGAAGGCATTGCGGAGTGTGCTGCCAATCATCTGCGCATCGCCCATGCAATTGCATCGCGTGATCGCCTCAAAGCGCGTGCCGCAATGGAAAGCGTCATCACTCTCGGCGTGGAACGCATCCGCGACGCGATATAATCGCTCTACGACTGCCTCTCTCCCCAAGTGGAAACCGATTTGGGGAGACAGATGAACAACCAGAAGATCGAGCGTTTCGACTGATTCAGTTCAAATGCGAACGCTCTAAGAGACCTTGAGATCGAACTTCGGATCACCACGCAGCGTATTGCTGACGGTGCAGATTTCCTCGGCCATCTCTGCAAGACGATGCTTTTCATCTGCCGTGAGATCGCCGTCGAAATGGAATGTTATATCGAATCGTTCGATGCGTGACGGGCCTTCATGTGCCTTATCGCCTTTTACTTCCACCCGAACATCGGTGAGTTTTTCACGCAACTCGAGCTTGGTGGCAGCAATGCGCGCACTTAACGCCATACAGGCTGCAACCGATGCATAGATCAGATCGAGCGGATTAAAACCCGCCTGACTGACACTGGTGACAATCTCCACCGAGCCGCCTGTCGGTGTTGTGATGATCGGCAGCTTACCATGCGGCATCTCCGCGACCGCTCCGGTTTCACGGGTTCTGACTTTCAGTTCACTCATGGCTGAATTCTCCTGTATTCAACTCCGCGTGCAAGCCAGCAGCCGACGCTCAAATCTGTTATCGCACCCTTGTCGTCACGGCGGAAAACAAGCTTCCACTCGCCGGGCGATGGTGCATCCATCGAACGCTGAACAGGCATCAACCAGACATCAGCACCGGCACTATAAAGCGGATACATGTCGCTCTTGCCAAGGAAACCTTCAAAAGCGCCATAGATCGCACCGCCTTCGGATACCAGCAGCAGATCGGCATCAAGCTCATCGCTGTGATAACGACCGATGATATCCTGCCGGGCTTCACCTTTGACGCGGCTCATCGTCAGGCAGAGATTTTCATCCTCGCGAGAAAGCTCGATCACATCGCCATCGCGCCGGATCGTCGTCATCGACGAACGCGCTTCATTTACGCTCACCAAATCCATCATTTCAGGACTGGTGCCAAAGCGCGCTTTCATGCGGCCACGACCGGCATCCTCAAGGCTCAGAACCAGCCCTGTTTCAACATCCAGCCACGAGCCAAACCATGCCGCATCAGCCTCCACCCGCGACACTTCGGATGACGATGCGCCCAAAGCAATATTCATCAGCTTGAAGGCAACGTCTGAAGCCCCGCCTTCAAAATTGAACATGGCGATTGTCGAGAGGCGTTCATCCGCACAATGCCAGCGCTGGCAACGCCAGCCGCGCAATGCACCACCATGGCCTGTCAGGCGCTTTCCGCCTGCTTCTTCAAATTTGAGGCCAAAGCCATAAGGCGCCGCGGCACCGTCATTGAATGTTTGCGGCCCGCTCAGCCGGCGATAGAGACCCTGTTCTTCATCGCGCGTTGCATCGATGAACTGCTCCCATGCAATCATGTCATTGAGCGATGCACAAATGCCGGCATCGCCCATCCAGTGAATGCGATTGGTTGCGGGCAGAAAGCCCCGAACCGTATCGCCTTCATAACCCGTACATTCGTCAAACAGCGCCGTGTCGGGAATAAGCTCGGCACGCTTCATGCCAGCAGGCTTGAATATCCGCTCAGACAGAAGATCGACCAGCCTGCGCCCGGTATGCGCTTCGATGAGGTCTGCAAGAATACGGAAATTGCCGTTGCAATAAGAGTAATGTGAACCCGGTTCAAAATGTGTGGTCTTCAGGCGGCGCAACAGACTTTGTGCCTGTTCAGGCAGAAACACACCTTCTGGATCGGCACCACACAGAACTGTCAGCGCCCAATAATCGCGCAGACCGGACTGGTTGTTGCAGAGATCGCGAACAGCGGGGCGCTCTCCTTCGAACTTGTCGAGATAGGCTTCAAGCGCATCATCGAGCAACTCCGGCTCGCCCACCGCATCAAGCAGCACACCACAGGTAAACTGCTTGCTGACCGAACAGATCGGCATCCGCGTTTCTACCGTCATCGGCTTGCGCGTGCGAAGATCTGCAAAACCCCAGGCGTGCTGCAACACGACCTCGCCGTCCTTCAAAACGGCAACAACGCCGCCCGGACCTTTGTAATTTTGGGGAATGTGACGAACAAAGGCTTCAAGGGCAGACGTATCAAATTTCGACATGATCGACTCAGGACTCACATAATTCAACGCATGGTAAGAGCCATCATTTCAAACGATCAATCAAGGCCATGGCAGCGTGCGGGTTATGCGCCTTATGGCCGCTGATAACGTAAAGATAGACATCACGCGCCACATTGTCGGCAAGCGGTGGTGTGATGGTTTTAAGACTATCCGGCACATGACCAACCGCTATTGCTTTGGCCCGCTCTGCCCAATGGTCGAGCTCGCCCTCACTGTAACCAAGCTTCTTGTCTTCCTGTGTACCCATGATGCGCAGATAGGCAAAAGGCGCGGTCATGTCGGCAATTTCCACGAATTTGCTGTCGCCCGCAATCACCACCGCAACGCCATATTCCCGCAGCAACGCGATGAAATCCGGTGAATTGAAACTGTCGTGACGCACTTCCACAGCATGGCGCAGATCGCGCCCATCAACACGTTTTGGCAGAAGCTTGAGGAAAGCTTCAAAGTCGGCTGGATCGAATTTTTTCGTGCCCATGAACTGCCAGTTGATGACGCCGAGCTTGTCTTTCAGCTCAAGAAGGCCACCGGTCACGAATTTCTCGATACCCTCGCCTGCTTCAGCCAAAACACGTTTGTTGGTCGAAAAGCGCGGTGCTTTGAGCGAAAAAACGAAGTCATCCGGCGTTTCGTCATGCCATTTGGCAAAAGTCGCAGGCTTCTGCGGACCATAATAAGTACTGTTGATTTCGATGGAGGTCAGCTTGCTCGAAGCATATTCGAGCTGACGCTTTTTGGAGAGCTTTTCCGGATAGAAACTCTTGTCCCACTCCTCAAAAGCCCAGCCGCCAATACCCACACGGATTTTGCCTGAATTGTTCTGGGTCATTTTATCCATACCTCCACGACATGAGTTCATGAGTGTTGCTCATGATGTTTAAGCTGTTTTCACAGCCTCCGCTATGCTGTTATCACTGTGCTTTACTGGAGGAGTAAACAAATGTCGGAAACAAAAGATCCGATCGTTATCGCCAGTGCGGTACGAACACCGATCGGAAGTTTTCAAGGCGCGCTCAAGGGGGAGAGTGCAACAGCACTGGGCGCTGTCACAATCAAGGAAGCGGTCCACAGGGCTAAGCTTAGCCCTGATCAGATCGACGAAGTGCTTATGGGCTGTGTGTTGCCCGCGGGGCTGGGACAGGCGCCCGGACGTCAGGCCGCAATTCATGCCGGTCTCCCGCAGACAGTGCCCTGCTCGACCATCAACAAGGTTTGCGGATCGGGCATGAAGACCGTCATGCTGGGCGCCGATCTCATTTCCGCAGGAAGTGCGGACATTGTGGTTGCTGGCGGCATGGAAAGCATGACCAATGCACCTTATCTGCTTGAAAAGGCACGCGGTGGCTATCGCATGGGCCACGGCAAAATCTACGATCACATGTTCCTCGACGGCCTCGAAGACGCCTATGACAAAGGCCGCGCCATGGGAACATTCGCGGAAGAAACCGCCGACCAATACCAGTTCACGCGTCAGCAGCAGGACGAATTTGCCCTCCGCTCACTTTCGCGTTCACTCAAAGCCACCGAAGCGGGTTCTTTCGCAAAAGAGCTGGTCAATGTTGCAGAGCTTGACCGCGATGAGCAGCCAACCCGCGCAAAGCCTGAAAAAATACCAAACCTCAAGCCTGCTTTCCGCGAAGGCGGCACAATTACAGCCGCCAATTCCTCATCGATTTCAGATGGTGCAGCATCGCTTACCCTGATGCGCCTGTCCAAAGCTGAAAAGCTTGGCATAGAACCGCTTGCCATTATTCGCGGTCATGCAAGCCAGGCACAACAGCCTGCCCTTTTCACCACGGCCCCGATTTTTGCGATGAGGAAACTCTTCGACAAAACCGGCTGGAATGTACGCGACGTTGATTTATTTGAAATCAATGAAGCTTTCGCAGTTGTTGTTATGGCTGCAATGCAGGAACTCGACCTCCCCGCCGACAAGGTGAATATCCATGGCGGTGCCTGCGCTATGGGCCATCCGATTGGCTGCTCTGGCGCACGCATCATCGTCACGCTGCTTCATGCCATGAAGCAGAACGACCTTAAGCGTGGAATGGCTTCAGTCTGCATCGGTGGCGGCGAAGCAACTGCCATTGCGCTGGAAGCGCTTTAAGCGGGGGAACAAATGGATATTGAAGGAAAAATCGCCATCGTCAGTGGTGGTGCATCAGGTCTTGGTGCTGCAACTGCACAGGCTCTAGCGGCCAAGGGTGCGAAAGTTGCAATCCTCGACTTCAACATTGATGGTGCAAATACGGTGGCAGCCGCGATTGGCGGCATCGCTATTCAATGCAATGTATCAGACGCAGCGAGTGCTGAAGCAGCCTTCAAGGCAATCGGCGAAAAGCTCGGATCACCGCATATTCTGGTCAATTGCGCTGGCGTAGCACCAGCAAAGAAGATGCTGGCGCGTGATGGCAGCGTCATGCCGCTTGATGATTTCCGTCGCGCTGTTGAAATCAACCTGATCGGTTCGTTCAATCTGCTGCGGCTTTTTGCCGATGTCGCATCCAAAAGCGAAGCCCTGCCAACGGGCGAGCGCGGCGTTGTCATTAATACGGCATCGGTTGCGGCCTTTGACGGCCAGATCGGTCAGACAGCCTATGCGGCGTCTAAAGGCGGTATCGTTGGCCTGACCCTGCCTGCTGCGCGCGAATTAGCGCCGCTTGGCATTCGGGTATGCGCCATCGCGCCCGGTATTTTTGAAACCCCCATGCTCAAAGGCCTGCCGCAACCTGCACAGGATGCGCTGGGCCAAATGGTTCCTTTCCCCCCGCGTCTGGGTCGGCCAGACGAATATGCGGCACTCGCGCTGCATATTATCGAAAACAGCATGCTCAACGGCGAAACCATTCGGCTCGATGGTGCGCTGCGTATGCCTCCGAAATAGAGCGCATACGCGCCAAAGTCGTTCAGACATTTTGAGAGTAGGGAAATGCACAAATCCACGACCAACTCCAACACACGCAATGGCGGTCAGATATTGGTGGATGCACTCGGCATTCATGGCGTCGACCGCGTTTTCTGCGTGCCCGGCGAAAGTTACCTTGCAGCGCTGGATGCTTTTCATGACGTAAGCGAACAGATTGATTTGATTGTCTGCCGTCAGGAAGGCGGCGCTGCTTACATGGCGGAAGCCTATGGCAAGCTGACCGGCAAGCCCGGCATCTGCTTTGTCACGCGCGGCCCCGGTGCGACGAATGCCTCCGTCGGCGTTCATACCGCCTTTCAGGATTCCACACCGATGCTTCTGTTCATCGGACAGGTCGCAAGCGATCAGGTGGAACGTGAGGCATTTCAGGAAGTTGATTATCGCCGCATGTTCGGCCAGATGGCCAAATGGGTGGTGCAGATCGATGATCCCGCCCGCATCCCGGAACTGGTCAGTCAAGCCTTCCATCGTGCAGTCAACGGGCGCCCCGGCCCTGTGGTCATCGCCTTGCCTGAAGATATGCTGACATCACACGCAACCGTCAGTGATGCACCGGCTTACAAGCATGTCGAGATGCATCCGGGAAGCGATCAGTTACAGGACATGAAATCGCTTCTCGAAAAGGCCGAGCGGCCAATGATGATTGTCGGTGGCGGCGGCTGGAATGCGCAAGCGGTTCGCGACCTGCAAACATTCGCTGAAAACATGTCGCTGCCTGTTGCAGCATCCTTCCGCTGTCAGGATATGTTTGACAATCATCATCCGCTTTATGCCGGTGAAATGGGAACATCTATCAGCCCGAAACTTGCAGCGCGGGTTAAAGACTCAGACCTTTTGCTGGTCGTGGGCGCGCGCCTTGGTGAAATGACCACGCAGGGCTACGAGCTTATCAATATCCCTGTTCCAAAGCAGAAGCTCATCCATGTCCATCCGGGTGCGGAAGAACTTGGCCGTGTCTATCATGCTGATATTCCAATCAATGCCAGTATGGCGGCCTTCACCAAAGCAGCTTCAAAGCTTGCGCCTATCGCCAATCCCGGCTTCAAAGCATGGGCTGAAAGCGCCAATGCCGACTATCGCGACAATCTGAAAACGCCGACAATTCCCGGTGACGTTCAGATGGGCGAGATCATGGAATGGCTGCGCGCGCATCTCACTGATGATGCCATCATCACCAATGGCGCTGGCAATTATTCGGCATGGCCGCACCGCTTCTATCAGTATCGCACCTATCGCAGCCAGTTGGCGCCAACCAACGGTTCGATGGGCTATGGCGTGCCTGCAGCAGTTTCTGCCAAGCTGACGGCACCAGAGCGAACCGTCGTCTGTTTCGCTGGTGACGGCTGCTTCCTGATGAACGGTCAGGAACTCGCAACAGCTGCCCAATATGGTGCCAATGCGATTTTCATCGTCGTAAATAACGGCATGTATGGCACGATCCGTATGCATCAGGAACGCACCTATCCGGGTCGCGTTTCCGGTACTGGCCTTGCAAATCCTGACTTTGCAGCGCTCGCCCGCGCCTATGGCCTGCATGGAGAAACGGTGGAAAAAACCGCAGATTTTGCCGAAGCTTTCCAGCGGTGTGAACAATCCGGCAAGCCGGGTTTGATTGAAATCCGCATCGATCCGGAAGCGCTTTCACCCAAGATGACGCTGAGCCAGATGCGCGAACAGGGACTGGCGAAGCAGCGCTAACAGGGTTCAATTATCGAATCTTTAGGCCGGGTTTTCGTCTCGACGAAGGTCCGGTCTAACTTCCCTGACACCAATTCAATCCATTTAAATGCGGAGAATACCCCTAAAATTTACAGGTATCGCCGCGATGTCACTTATGAACAGGCTGCAATGTAGGAAATACAACTTTAGTTTGGATCGATACAATTTAGAGTAGACATTCCCGTCCAAGTCGCACATAAACCGCCCGGGTTGCAATGGGAGGGGAAATTGCGAACACTTAATCTATTCATTATTGGCTTTGGCTTTAGCGCACTTATCATCACCTGCATTTACGCAATTGGTGGCGGATTACTTTAAGATCGAAGAAGGCTCTCGCCTAAAAAGTTTGCCGACGCTTCACGCACCGCACCAAGCATAAAATCACTGATCACTCTGATACGCGGCGCGGCCATGACATCCACATGGCAATTCATCCAATATTCGCGTTCAAGATGCATCTCGCGCGGCAGAACGGGCACCAGCTCGGAATGCATATCGGCTATGTAATATGGCAAAACGCAAAGCCCATAACCCGTTTGTGTGGCGGTCAGTTGTGCGTGAATACTTGAACTTTGATAGTTACAGCGCTGTCCGGGCAATATCTCGCGCATATAGTCCAGACCGGGCGTGAACACCATGTCGTCGATATAGCCGATAAAGGGATGTCGAGACAGATCCTCTCGCGACCTTATCGGCGGATGGCAGTTCAGATAATCCCGATGACCATAGATAAACAGACGATAAGACGTCAGCTTTTCACTGTGATACGGCCCGGTGCGAGGCATATGCAGCGTGATCGATAATTCGGCCTCGCGACGCGACAACGACATGATCTGCTGAATCGTCACAACCTCTACGGAAAGGCTGGGATAGGATTGCGCCAGCACCGGCAGGCGATCGGCCAGAAAGAAATTACCGAAGCCTTCAAGGGTTGAAAGCCGCACCACACCTGACAGTGCCGAGAAACTTCCTGTGGCTTCTGTCTGGAACTTCAGCGCCTCGCGTTCCATCACCTCCGCAGGTTCAACCAGTCGTTCGCCCATCGGCGTCAGCAGATAGCCGCGCGGATTGCGCTCAAACAACTTGGTTGCAAGCGCCTGCTCCAGACGATCAATCCGCCGCAGAACCGTGACGTGACTGGTGCGCAATTGTCTTGCTGCGGTAGAAAGTTGGCCGGTCCGTGCAACCGCCAGAAAATACTGCAGATCATCCCATGTAAACTGCCGCATCTCTTCCTCCCAAAAGATAGCCATCGCCCGCTCAACAAGTTCTGTACGTTTTTGAACAGACGATGTTCAAAAATTGTTATTCTTGTACGCATTTGTCAATGCTACCGTTCTCAAGAACAGCCCGACCGGAGGAACAAAATCGGGCAGAAGCAGAGGGATGTGCAATCATGAGGAAGATTGCCAACCCGGTCTGAAAAGACTGCTTCAGAGGGCATCCCGAAAAGTGTGAACGGTTTTCGGAAAAAGATGCACGTTAGAACAAACAATGAGAGCGCCAGTCTGATCCTGTCAGATCGAAACGCGCTCTAACGGAGGATACCGTTCGATTCTATCGCGACGGACACAAGCTTTTTGGGAGGAGCACTGAATGAAACTTTTTGCACTTGCTACGGCTGCACTTTTGGCTGCAACCGCAATTTCATCTGCAGCAGAAGTATCCGACGGCAAAGTCAAGATCGGCATCCTGAACGACCAATCGGGTGTTTATGCGGACTTCGGCGGCAAGTGGTCGTTTGAAGCTGCAAAAATGGCTGCCGAAGATTTCGGTGGCAAGGTGCTGGATGCGCCGATTGAAATCATCACTGCCGACCATCAGAACAAGCCGGATGTCGCAGCCAATATTGCTCGTCAGTGGTACGATACCGAACAGGTGGACGCCATTATGGAGCTGACCAGCTCTTCCGTGGGTCTCGCCGTTCAGGCGCTCTCCAAAGACAAAAAGAAAATCACCATTAATACGGGTGCGGCGACATCAGAACTCACAGGCAAGCAATGCACGCCTTATGGTTTCCATTGGGCCTATGACACGCACGCGCTGGCTGTTGGCACCGGCGGCTCGCTCGTCGAACAGGGCGGCGACACCTGGTACTTCCTGACAGCCGACTATGCTTTCGGTTATTCGCTCGAAGAACAGACGTCGAAATTCGTTGAATCCAAAGGCGGTAAAGTTCTTGGTTCAGTTCGCCATCCATTGAGCACCACCGACTATTCCTCGTTCCTGCTACAGGCCCAATCATCGGGCGCAAAGGTCGTTGGCCTTGCCAATGCCGGCCTTGATACATCCAATGCGATCAAACAGGCTGCGGAATTCGGCATCGTGGCCGGTGGCCAGCGCCTTGCGGCATTGTTGTTCACGTTAGCTGAAGTTCACGGACTTGGCCTTGAAGCCGCACAAGGCCTGACGCTCACCGAAGGTTTCTACTGGGATCGCGACGATGAATCGCGCAAGTTCAGCAAGCGCTTTTTCGACCGTACAGGCCGTATGCCGAACATGATCCAGGCAGGCACTTATTCGGCTGTGCTTCAGTATTTGAAAGCCATCAAGGAAGCAGGCACAGACGAGACAGAAGCTGTCGCCAAGAAGCTTCATGAAATGCCAGTCAATGACGTCTTCGCCCGCAACGGTAAGGTCGGCGCCAATGGCCGCATGATCTACGACATGTATCTCATGGAAGTGAAAAAGCCTGACGAAAGCAAGGCACCATGGGACTATTATAAGGTGCTGGCCACCATCCCCGGCGATCAGGCCTATTTGAAGCCTGAAGAAAGCGGCTGTCCTCTGGTCACGCAGTAAGAGGCTGATGGCATGAACACAGCAACCCAAAATACTACGGCTCTGCGAGAAGCAGAGCCGTCGAGGATTGTTCTTTCTGCACGTGGGCTGGGCAAATCTTTTGGCGGCTTTCATGCGGTGAAGAATGTCGATCTTGATGTAGAGCACGCCCGCGTTCATGCCCTGATCGGGCCAAATGGTGCAGGCAAGACGACCGTTTTCAACCTGCTCACCAAATTCCTCCAGCCGACAAGCGGCGAGATTACGCTTCTTGGCGAAAACATCACCAAAACCAACCCTGCCAAGGTGGCGCGGATGGGTCTGGTGCGCTCGTTCCAGATTTCCGCAACCTTCCCGCATTTGACGGTGCTGGAAAACGTGAAGGTCGCGCTTCAACGCCCAAATGGTTTGGCAACGCAGTTCTGGCGTTCGCTGTCTGCACTGGATCAGCTCGACGCAAAAGCGATTGATCTTCTTGAGCGCGTGGGCCTTAGCGATGCCCGCCATGCGCTGGCCGCCGATCTTTCCTATGGCCGCAAGCGCGCGCTTGAAATCGCCACCACACTGGCACTCGATCCGAAAGTTCTGCTGCTTGATGAGCCAATGGCAGGCATGGGGCACGAAGACGTGCACATCATTGCCGCCCTCATCACCGATGTAGCAAAAGATCGTGCGGTGCTGATGGTCGAACACAATCTCAAAGTGGTGGCCGACATCGCTCACCACGTCACGGTGCTGCAACGCGGCGAAATCCTCGCATCGGGCAATTATGCCACCGTCGCACAAGACGAGCGCGTCCGCACCGCTTATATGGGAACTGAACATGAATAGAGGCCAACCCCTGCTCTCAGTGCGCGGGCTTAATGCCTGGTATGGCGAAAGCCATGCGCTGCACGGCGTCGATCTCGATATCTGGCCCGGTGAAACCATCACGCTTCTGGGTCGCAATGGCGTCGGCAAAACCACAACGCTGCGCGCGATCATGGGCATCATCCGCAAGCGCACCGGCACCATCACGCTTGATGGCAAGGACATACTGCGCGTGCCGCTGCATCGCATAGCGCGTACTGGCCTTGGCTTTGTGCCGGAAGAACGCGGAATCTTTGCAACGCTCAACGTGCATGAAAATCTGCTGCTCCCGCCTGTCGTCGGCAAGGGTAGCGGAACCATGTCACTCGACGAGATTTACGAGCTCTTCCCCAATCTCTATGAGCGCCGCAACAGCCCCGGCACCAAGCTTTCGGGTGGCGAACAGCAGATGTTGGCGATTGCCCGCATCCTACGGACCGGCGTGAAGGTGATGCTGCTCGATGAGCCGACCGAAGGGCTTGCGCCCGTCATCATCCAGCGCATCGGCGATGTACTGGTAGAACTCAAAAAGCGCGGCATGACCGTGTTGCTGGTCGAGCAGAACTTCCGCTTTGCAGCAAAAGTCGCCGACCGCTTTTATCTGATGGATCATGGCGTGGTGACGGAAAACTTCCCAACCGCCGAGCTGCCAGAACGGATGGCATCGCTCACGCAAGCTTTGGGGGTTTAAACCAATGACAATGATTTTTGGAATACCTTTGCAAGCGCTTCTCGGGCAATTGCTCGTGGGCCTCATCAATGGCTCTTTCTACGCCATGCTGAGCCTCGGCCTCGCCATCATCTTCGGGCTTTTGCGCATCATCAATTTTGCCCATGGCGCGCAATATATGCTCGGCGCTTTCGTCGGCTATCTGCTGTTGAGCGGCCTTGGCATCGGCTATTGGCCAGCGCTTATTCTCGCTCCACTGATCGTGGGTCTGGGCGGCGCCATCATCGAACGCGTTGCGCTTTCAAGGCTCTATAATCTTGATCCGCTCTATGGCCTGCTGTTCACTTTTGGTCTGGCGCTCGTGATCGAAGGCACGTTCCGCTATTATTATGGTGCTGCCGGTCAACCCTATGCCGTTCCGCCATCACTTGCAGGCGGCAATAATCTCGGCTTCATGTTCCTGCCCAACTATCGCGCTTGGGTGGTTGTGGCGTCACTCGTCATCTGTATCGGCACGTGGCTGCTGATTGAGAAGACCAAGCTCGGCGCTTACTTACGCGCCGCAACCGAAAACCCGACACTGGTCAAAGCCTTCGGCATCAATGTGCCACTGCTGCTCACCTTCACCTATGCGCTGGGTGCTGCCCTTGCTGGCTTTGCCGGTATCCTCGCAGCCCCCATTTATCAGGTCAGCCCGCTGATGGGGTCCAACATCATCATCGTGGTCTTTGCCGTGGTCGTGGTCGGCGGAATGGGTTCGATCCTTGGCGCCATCATCACCGGCTATGTGCTGGGGCTGGCTGAAGGTCTGACCAAGGTGTTCTATCCTGAAGCTTCAAGCATCGTCATCTTCGTTATCATGGCTATCGTCCTTCTGGTGCGACCCGCCGGACTGTTCGGGAAGGAGGCCTGATATGACTGATACTGTTCTCAAAGCAACGGCGGCAAACCATCAGGCAAAAGCGCCGGCCCTCAACAGCCTTTCGGCGGTCGTTCTGGCGATTGCCATTGCTGGATTGATCGTAGCACCCTTCATGGTCTATCCGATCTTCTTGATGAAGATGCTGTGCTTTGCGCTCTTTGCCTCCGCATTCAATCTGCTGCTCGGCTATACCGGCATTCTATCATTTGGCCATGCAGCCTTCTTCGGCGGTGCTGCGTATGTCACAGCACATGCCGTCAAAGTATGGGGTGTAACACCCGAAATTGGCATCCTGCTTGGCGTCGTGGCTGCGGCCGTTCTCGGCCTCATCATCGGCTATCTCGCTATTCGCCGTCAGGGCATCTATTCAACGATGATCACGCTGGCCTTAGCGCAGATGTTCTTCTTTTTCTGTCTGCAGGCGGCCTTTACACACGGCGAAGACGGTCTTCAGGGTGTGCCACGCGGCTATCTCTTTGGCTTTATCGACCTTAATCAGCCGATGAATATGTATTATTTTGTACTGGCTGTGTTTGTGATCGGGGTCTTTGCGATCTGGCGCATCATCAATTCGCCTTTCGGCATGATCCTCAAATCAGTCCGCGAAAACGAAAACCGCGCCGTGTCGCTGGGCTATTCCGTCAATCACTACAAGCTTGCAGCCTTTGTCATGTCGGCAGCACTTGCAGGAATTGCAGGCGGCATGAAGGCACTTGTCTTCCAGTTTGCCACACTCACCGATGTGGGCTGGCAGATGTCGGGCGAAGTGATCCTGATGACGCTGCTAGGCGGCATCGGAACGCTGATCGGCCCTATCGTCGGCGCCGCCTTCGTGGTCGCTCTTCAGAACTATCTCGCAACGTCGGACTTCCCTGTGACAATCGTCACTGGTGTTATCTTCATGGCCTGCGTTCTGCTCTTCCGTAGAGGCATCGTAGGCGAGTTCTATGCATCGCGGCTTGGAAAGAAATTGTTCGGATAACCGGCACTCCCGGAGCCGCATGTTCATAAGATAGCGGCTCCACCTTTTTACTGGATATGAAATCATGACCGACACCTACGATTACATCGTGGTTGGCGCGGGCACGGCTGGCTGCGCCCTTGCGAACCGCCTTTCCGCAGATAAGAACCGTTCCGTGCTGCTGCTTGAAGCAGGCGGCAAAGACAATTACGCGTGGATTCATATCCCGGTCGGCTATCTTTATTGCATCGGCAATCCGCGCACCGACTGGTGTTTCACCACCGAAGCGGAAGCAGGCCTGAATGGGCGCTCTCTGGGCTATCCACGCGGCAAAGTGCTTGGTGGCTGCTCCTCAATCAATGGCATGATCTATATGCGCGGACAGGCGCGCGATTATGATCTGTGGCGACAGGCCGGTTGCGACGGCTGGGGCTGGGACGACGTGTTGCCCTTCTTCAAAAAATCAGAAGACAATTTCGCAGGCGCAGATGATCTGCATGGCGCAGGCGGCGAATGGCGCGTTGAAAATGCCCGTCTACACTGGGATATTCTGGATGCTTTTCGTGATGCAGCGGTTGCTGCCGGAATTCCAGCAACCGACGATTTCAATCGCGGTGACAATGAAGGCGTGTCCTATTTCAAGGTCAATCAGAAGCGCGGCATTCGCTGGAATACGGCCAAAGCCTTTCTGCGCCCGGCCCTTGATCGCCTCAACCTGCGCGTTGAAACCGGCGCCCATGTTCGCCGCATCGAGATCGAAGAGCTGCGGGCAACAGGCATCACTTTCGATCAGAATGGGACAACCCGAACCGTCAAAGCAAAACGCGAGATTATTCTTGCAGCAGGTGCCGTCGGCTCGCCGCAGATATTGGAGCTTTCAGGCGTTGGGCGTGGCGATGTGCTGCAAAAAGCAGGCATTCCGGTAAAACTCGAACGCAGACAGCTGGGCGAAAACTTGCAGGATCATCTGCAACTGCGTTGCGCTTATAAAGTAACCGGCATTCCAACGCTCAATGAAAAGGCGAGCAAGCTCTTCGGTAAAGCCATGATCGGCCTTGAATATTTCCTGCGTCGCTCCGGCCCCATGTCGATGGCACCCAGCCAGCTCGGTGTTTTCACCCGCTCGGACCCATCCTATGAAACGGCCAATCTGCAATATCATGTGCAGCCATTGAGCCTTGAGAAATTCGGTGAAGCCGTCCACCCCTTCCCGGCCTTTACCGCATCCGTCTGTAATCTGCGCCCCGACAGCCGCGGTTCGATCCACATCAAGTCGCCTGATCACCGGACCCAACCGGCAATCCAGCCGAACTATCTTTCCGCAGAAAGCGACCGCCGTGTTGCAGCCGATTCCATCCGCCTCACCCGCCATATCGTGGCGCAGGCGCCTTTGCAGAAATATCGCCCGGAAGAATTCAAGCCCGGACCAAGCTATGAAACGCAGGAGCAGCTGGAAAAAGCAGCGGGCGATATCGGCACCACGATTTTCCATCCGGTCGGCACCTGCCGAATGGGTATTGATGCTGAAGCGATTGTCGATCCGCGTCTGCGACTTAACGGCATTCAGGGACTGCGCGTGGCCGATGCCTCGGTCATGCCCGGAATCACCTCGGGCAACACAAACTCACCCACTTTGATGATTGCCGAGAAGGCCGCCCAGATGATTATTTCGGATAATTATTAGAACCAGATTCCGGCCAGCCCCGTGAGCGGAAATGGCAATCCGCTCACGGGGCTGTGAACGCAATTTCACAATCGCTGAATCTCGTGAAGCTGAAATAATTTTCCTTGTTTATTGCCGTGCAAACGGGAATTATCGGCATCAAGGTGGGCAGGGGGAGAAAGATCATCTAACATGATCACTTTCCGGGACCGGCTCTCCAAAAAACTTTAGACAAGGAAAATAAGAATGTCGTCAGTCCTTTCCCGCTATTCGCTGACCCGCCGCGCGGGTCTGAAAGCTGCCCTCTTCACCGCTGCAGCTCTCACAGTTGGTTTTGCGAGCGCGCCAAGCCACGCAGAAGACAAGACCATCAAGGTCGGCATCATGGGCGGCGAAGACGAAGACGTCTGGAAAGTCGTTGCCGAAGAAGGCAAGAAGCACGGCCTCAACATCGAGCGCGTGACCTTCAACGATTACAACCAGCCAAATGAAGCGCTGGAACGCAAGGAAATCGACGCGAACGCTTTCCAGCACAAGCCTTACCTTGACGAACAGATCAAGCAGCACGGCTACAAGATTGGCGTTGCAGGTTACACCGCTGTCTGGCCAATCGGCATCTATTCGCGCAAGATCAAGAGCCTTGATGAACTGAAAGAAGGCGCAGTTGTCGGTGTGCCGAACGACCCATCGAATGAAGGTCGTGCGCTCCGCGTTCTCGAAGCAAGCGGCCTTATCAAGCTGAAGCCGGAAGCAGGCATCCTCGCAACGCCAATCGATGTGATTGAAAATCCAAAGAAGATCGAAATCAAGGAACTCGACGCCGGTGTCGTCGGTCGCTCGATTGATGATCTCGATGTCGCAATCGTGAACAACGACTGGGCAGCTAAAGCTGGCCTGAAGAAGGAAGAAGCTATCGGTTGGGAATCCAAGGAAAACAACCCATACAACAACTTCATCGCGGTCCGCACCGAAGATGAAAATGCTGAATGGGTAAAGAACCTTGTTGCCTCCTTCCAGAACGACGCCGTCAAGGCCGAGCTGGACCGCGTTTACAAGGGCACAGGCATTCCAGCCTGGAACTAATTGCTATGAGTGACTGAAAGACCGCGCCGGAAAAAGCTTTTCCGGCGCGGCTTTTATTGACGTAAGCAAAAAAATTGCCCAAAAGCATCGGCGGTGAGCATTAGCTCCATGGCTTAGCCAGGCCTCATCTTTCCTTGAAGCCTTATCCGATTGCAGTTTGCCGCTGTTTTACAGCGGTGCATCTAACTATAGAAGAAACGACCGTGACCATTGAACAGCCACCTGCCGCATTAGCGCCCATCGTCGAAATGAAAGACGTGCGCCGAATGTTCGGCGAAACGGCTGCGATCAGCGGTGTCTCTCTTTCCGTCGCACGCGGCGAAATCCTCGGCATCATCGGTCGCAGCGGCGCGGGTAAATCCACGCTGATCCGTTGCGTCAATGGCCTTGAGAAGCCCGACAGCGGTTCAATCCTGATTGAAGGTCGTGAGATCACCGGCCTTGGTGAAGACGCGCTGCGTCCTGTGCGCCGCCGCATCGGCATGGTGTTTCAGCACTTCAATCTCATGTCGGCCAAAACCGTGGCGCAGAACGTAGCTTTACCGCTCAAGATTGCGGGTATGCCAAAAGCTCAGCGCATCAAGCGCGTGGCAGAACTGCTGGATCTCGTCGGTCTCTCCGACAAGGCAAAGCAATACCCGGCACAGCTTTCAGGTGGCCAGAAGCAGCGCGTCGGCATTGCGCGCGCACTTGCTGCCGAACCCGCTGTTCTGCTTTCTGACGAAGCCACCTCGGCGCTCGATCCTGAGACAACCCAGTCAATTCTGGCGCTGCTCAAAGATATCAACACCAAGCTTGGCCTTACCATCCTGCTCATTACCCATGAAATGGACGTTATCCGCCGCATCGCCGACCGGGTGATAGTGCTGGATCACGGCGCAATAGCCGAAGAAGGTCCTGTCTGGAAAGTCTTCGCCAATCCGCAGTCGCCCATCACGCAAAGCATGTTGCAAGTGCTGGAGCCGGAACTGCCTGCCGTGTGGCGCGAGCGCCTCCACAAGACCGGCGATCTTGCCATTCTCAAGGTCAAGCTTTCAGGAAACGCCGCCAAGGGCGCATTCTTCAGCGAAGCAACACTTGCGACCGGCATTGCGCTTCAACTGATCCATGGCGGCATGGATACCATTCAGGGCGAGCCGGTTGGAACCTTGTTCATTGGCCTGCCCACTCAGGACAAGACAAAACTAGACGCCGCACTCGCCTATTTCAACACCCATGCAGACGCCACGGAGGTTCTCGGCTATGTCTCAGGCAATGCTTGATCTTCTCTGGCGCTCCTTCTGGGAGAC
>NZ_DAMBKZ010000023.1:0-70596 GCF_032066345.1 Brucella sp. | reverse complement strand
TACAAAGTTTCTTTCCACAGACAAAACCAGGCAACTTTACCAAACATTAAGCAGCCAAACCAGCATGATTCCAAACCAAAATCATAAAGGGCGCTAAATGCGATATTTTTGAACGGCATCAAGCTCTGGTAAATTGACGAACAAGCTCTGGATCCTGCTCCAAACTATCTAGCCAGCCTGTATCGAGCTTAGGAACAGACGACAACAAGAGTCTTGAATAAGGATGGCTCGCCTCCCCGCCCATCATATCCGGGCGCAGCTGTTCCACCTTTCTGCCTCCATACATGACGATGACTTCATCACAAATTGCGCGCACGGTGGAGAGATCGTGGCTGATAAAGAGATATGAAAGGGACAGCTCCCGCTGCAACTCCTTCAAAAGTTCAATGATCGCCGCAGCAACGACCGTATCCAGAGCCGATGTGATTTCATCACATATTATCATCTTAGGATCGGCGGCCAAAGCTCGCGCCAGATTAATGCGTTGCTTCTGACCGCCTGATAACTCGCCGGGCCTTCGATAACGCATGTTGCGCGGAATACGCACCATATCGAGCAACTGGTCGATTCTGGTGTCCCGACTTTTGCTATCCATGCCGTGATAGAAAATCAGGGGGCGAGCCAGAATATCAGCGATAGATTTGGCTGGATTCAGTGCCGTATCTGCAAACTGAAAAACAATCTGCAATTCGCGTAATTGATCGCGACTGCGGCGGCGCAGATCGCTCGGCATTTCCGCGCCTTCAAACAGAATCTTACCTCGCGCGGCAGGCAGAATACCCGCGATGACACGAGCGAGCGTTGACTTACCGCAACCCGACTCGCCGATAATGCCTAGGTTTTGCCCACGCTGAAGTTCAAAACTGACATTTTCGACCGCGATCATCGCCGGTTCACCGGTCGAACCCACGATACCATAGCCAGCAAGCACGTTCTGTACCGTCAATAGTGGCGAGGGGTTCTCTTCTTCGGCAATTTTAGGGTTCGCGTGAGCGTTTGGCTCGAAAGCTGCAAGAAGCTCTTTTGTGTATGAGTGCTGCGGATTATGCAGAATCTCCTCAGTCGTGCCGACCTCCTGTATCTCGCCACCTTTCAGCACCACAATGCGATCCGCGATTTGGGCTACAACAGCAAGATCGTGAGAAACATAAACGCCTGCTATGCGATTCTTCTTCATTACCGATTTGAAAGCCCGCAAAACTTCAATCTGTGTTGTGACATCGAGTGCGGTCGTTGGCTCATCGAAGATTACCAGCTTGGGATCACTAATAAGGGCCATTGCAGCAGAAAGCCGCTGCAATTGCCCGCCCGACACCTGATGCGGATAACGATCTCCGATTGTTTCGGGATTTGGCAAGGCAAGCGCTTTGAACAGCTCTACAGCCTTTTTGCGCGCCTCCTCCTTTGACATCAGTTTGTGGATCTTGGTCACCTCTATGACCTGATCCATGATACGGTGCGCGGGATTAAAAGATGCCGCCGCACTTTGCGGTACGTAGGAAACGTCCGTACCGCGCTTCTTCGAACGTTTACGCTCCGATAGGGTGACAATATCCTGGCCGGCAACAGCTATGCTGCCATCCACGATCCAGCAGCCCGGACGCGTATAGCCCATCAAAGTTAGCGCTATCGTCGTCTTACCTGAACCACTCTCGCCGATAAGAGCGACTATCTCACCTTCTGCAATCTGAAAATTGACACCACGGATGATCTCAACGATGCGGCCAGAGTCGGTCTTTGCATTCACGCGAAGATTTTTGATCTCAACAAGATTGCTCATTCATTCGCTCCTGTCTCGGATCTTCTGCGGGAGATTATCAATCAGCAGATTGACGCTGATGGTCAGGCTGGCAATGGCAATCGAAGGAAACACCACTGCGGGAGCAGCAAACGAAAGTCCGCCGATGTTTTCTTTAACCAGCGCGCCCCAATCGGCGAATGGTGGCTGAACACCGAGGCCAAGAAAGGACATGCTCGACAAAAGCAAAACGATAAAGACAAAACGCAACCCGAAATCAGCGAGAACCGGTCCGATAATGCCCGGCAAAATCTCAGACCGAATGAGGTAGCCGATCTTTTCGCCCCGAGCTCGAGCAACAGTGACGTAATCCATAGTGTTGATGTTGATTGCCAGTGCACGCGCAAAACGATAGCTGCCCGGCGTGTAAATGACAGCCATAGTGATGATCAGAATAGGGATAGACGAGCCGACACCTGCAACGATAACCAGCGCAAGAATTTTGCTTGGAATAGATGTAAGCGCGTCAAGAAAGCGGCTCAGTGCGGAATCAAACCATCCGCCAATAACCGCAGCACTCATTCCCAGCGTGACACCAAAGAAACAAGCCAAAAAGACAGCCGCGAGTGAAATGCCGACTGTAAACCGCGCACCATACAAGATCCGCGAGAGCATATCGCGACCCAGATAATCCGTACCGAGAGGAAACTGCGCACTCATCGGTCCGAAAAAATCGAAATCAACGATTTCTCCTACCGGATGCGGTGCAATCCAAGGTGCCAGAATGGCTATGAGCGCCCAGCAAAGAATAATCAGGAACGAAATCACGCCAAGCAGATTGAACCGATAACCGAAGCGTGGAGACTTTGTTTTTCGCTGACTTGGAACGGAAACGGTCATAATTATCGCAGCCTCGGGTTTGAAATGATCGCAATAAGGTCCGCTATCGTAATGAGCAGAAGATAGCCAAAACAGAAGATCATCGCGCAGGTCTGAATAAGCGGCAGATCACGCGTTGCCACTGCATCAAGCATGAGCTTGGCAACGCCGGGATAATTGAAGATGGTTTCAACTATGATCACACCGCCAAGTAAGTAAGATAGCGAGAGCGCGACTGCATTGACGATTGGACCCAGCGCATTTGGCAAGGCGTGGACGACCACCATACGAGTACGAGATGCACCTTTCAGTAGTGCCATCTCGACATAAGAAGTGTTGAGCGTCTCAAGAACAGCGGCACGCGTCATACGGATCATTTGCGCCGAAATGACAAAACTGAGCGTTATCACGGGCATTGCAAAGACTTTGAGAAGGCCGACGAAGGAAGTGACTTCGTTTGCCATCGACAATGCTGGCAGCCAACCCAAATAAACCGCAAATATGATTACGGCGATTGTTGCGACCATGAATTCCGGTACAGAGATGACTGAGATCGTGATGATCGAAACAATACGATCATAAATCGTGCCACGCATAATCGCAGCAGTAATACCGAGAAAGAGTGCAACAGGTACAGAAATCGCGGCCGTGACACCGGCAAGCTTCAGCGAATTGACCAGTCTGTTGCCGATCAGATCGGCTATCGGCACATTGTTGACATATGAGACACCAAGATCACCACGCAAGAGGTTTCCCAACCAGTAGATAAAGCGCAGAAACGCGGGCTGGTCCAAATTCATGGCATGGCGAAGCCCTGCAACCGCCTCAGGCGTTGCAGCCTGGCCGAGAAGAATTTCTGCTACATCGCCTGGGAGCATTGCCGTCGCAAAAAAGATCGTAAACGCAACGATGAGAAGCGTGACGACTGCAACAACAAGACGTTTGGCAATCAGATTCAGCAAAGGCGACTTCATGGTCATGCGCGGCCCCATTCTCGGGTGAAACAGTCGGTTCGGACAAAATCAATGTTTTGCCCGAACCGAACAAGCGAAATAACCTGATAAGGTATCAGGCTTCCAGCCAAGCATGTTCGGCGAAGGTGTAACCCATCATGCCACCAAGCGGATTTGGCTCAAGGCCGTTCAACTTCGGCGAAATCGCATCGACGTTAGACATGAAGACCGGAATGACTGTTCCGGCTTCGTTGGAAATCATGGCCTGCATCTGACCATAAATCTCCTTACGCTTGGCTTCATCAAGAAGGCCGCGCGCTTCCAGCAACATGGAATCGAACTTTTCTGATTTGTACTGGCTTTCGTTCCACGGTGCGTCCGACTTATAGAGCAGCGAAAACAGGATATCTGGCGTAGGTCGGGCATTGATATTGCCGTAATGGACAGCATCCTTGAGCCAATGGTTCGACCAGTAGCCGTCCGAAGGAACGCGATCGATTGTGATCTTCTGGCCGATTGTCGATGCCGCCTGCTGCAGAACCATCGCATAATCAAGCGATGATGATGCTGCCTCGGCTGCAGTAATATGAATTTCCTGACCGAGAACGCCAGCCTTCTCAAGCAATGATTTTGCGCGCTCAGGATCGAACTCACGCTGCTTGAGTTCGGCATTAAAGTATTTGCTGGTATCTGGCACGGGATGGTCGTTTGCAATTTCAGCCAATCCACGCAGAACTGACTTCTGAATGACCTCACGATTGGTGAGATATTTGAAAGCTTCTGCCACACCGGCCTTATCGCCAGGCGTCATGTCAAGACGAACATTGAGGTTGGTGTAGGTTCCGAGCTTCGAGATAAACAGCTTTGCAGCCGGATTGTTCTCAAGCACACGCAACGAACGTGGGTTAAGATTGGCACCAAGATGAATGTCGCCTGACAGAACCGCATTCATGCGGGCGCTTTCATCGGAGATCGCAAAGAATTCGAATGAGTCGAGATGTGGACCGCTATTCTTCCAATAGCTCTCATTGCGAGCAGCGATTGACCGCACACCGGGCTGAAATTCTTTGCAGACAAATGGACCTGTACCGTTCCCCTTGGAAAAGTCGGTCGTGCCGTTTGCCACGATCATGAAATGATGCATTGCAAGAATTGTAGGCAAATCAGCATTTGCGCTTTCCAGCACTATCTCTGCCGTGGTGTCGTCAACCTTTTTCACGCCAGTAATCTGCTTGGCAAGCGCATTCACTTTTGAGCCAACAGCCGGATCAAGATGACGTTGAAGCGAGAAAACGACGTCATCAGCGGTCAGCGACTTGCCGTCATGGAAAGTCACGCCTTTGCGAAGCTTGACGGTCCAAACCTTGGCGTCCGCACTTTCAACACTCTCGGCAAGTTCCATCTGTGTCTGGCCGCTGCCATCAAGGAAGGTCAAGCGATTATAGAATGCGCAGCAGCGAACATAATCCGTTGCATTGGAAGCCTTGGCAGGATCGAGTGTATCGGCGGTTGAAGCGCTGAAGCCTGCAGCTTTGATGAACCCACCTTTTACAGGAGTAGCAGCTACTGCAGAGGTCGCGCGGCCCAGGATAGTCGTTCCAGCAACAGCTGCCACACCACCCATCAACATCATCTGCAACAGTTCACGCCGGGTTGCCCCGCGACGAATAGCATTCTCAATCATCCGGTCGTCGGAAGAAGTCCAGTTGGTAATCTTCTCGCTCATGGCAGTTCCCCTTATTAATCGTTGCATCTGGTGCGCCGGTTTGTTTTCACCGGGTTCACCGCGTTTTCAGAATGTCAGTCGTTTCAAAACCTCATTGCAGTCTCAGCCGAACAATTCGTGGGCTCGAAGAATGGCTCCATGCGTACCGGTATCGATTCAAAAATTTCAACTCGTCCCGATAGTTTGGCTTTTCATCTAGCCTTTGGTAGCTATGCCAGTGTGTTATGAAGATGTGGATCGATTGCACTGAATTGACGAAGAGCGGCAGCATAAAATTGCGAATCTTGTGCATATACGAAATTCTAGCCCATTCACTCAGGCTGCTATCCACAAAACCTATCCCCTCATCGCAGCTCTGACTTCTTCGTCAGCCAGCGTCTGGTCCAGCGTTTTGCGGGTACGCTCGATGATCGCATCAATGTCGTCGTCCGTGCAGCAAAGCGGCGGTGCGTAGCCCAGCACGCCGTTGGCAAAGGCGCGGATGACCAACCCATTATCCCATGCCCGATCAAATATGCGACGTGCAGGATCAGCCGCAGCTGGAAGCGGGGTTTTGTTTTCCTTGTCCACCACGAGTTCGATGGCAGCCAACATCCCCCGGCCACGCACATCACCGACCAGCGGATGATCGGCCAAAGACTGCAGACCTGCCATCAGGCGTTTGCCTGCCTTACGGCCGTTTTCAAGCAATCCATTCTCATAAAGACGTAGGCATTCTAGCCCAACGGCAGCGCTGACCGGATGTGCAGAATAGGTATAGCCATGACCAACTGCTGATTTACCAGCACCATCGGCAATCGTGTTGTAGACATGCTCAGACATGAAGACCGCACCCATCGGCACATAGCCTGAGGTCAATCCTTTGGCGGTTGTGATGAAATCCGGCACAACGTCATCTTCTGAACAGGCAAAAAGCGGACCCGTGCGGCCAAAACCCGTAATAACCTCGTCCGCGATGAACAGAACATCATACTGCTTGCAAAGTGCGTGCATAGCTTTGAGCCAGCCATTCGGCGGCACCAGAACGCCGCCCGAACCCTGAATGGGTTCGACATAAAATGCTGCCACCCGCTCAGCTCCAAGTTCCTCGATTTTTGCTCGAAGCGCCGCAACAGATGCATCGATGATTGCCTGTGGATCTGCACCGACCGGATTGCGATAAGCATAATGCGAAGGAATTTTGTGCTGCCAATCATAAGGCACGCCAAAACCTGCATGAAATGCCGGCAAAGCAGTCAGGCCTGAACCGGCAGTCGATGAGCCGTGATACCCATATTCGACAGATATGAACTGATCTTTCTGCGGCGTACCTTTCGCATGATAGTAATAACGCACGAAGCGGATTGTACTGTCGATGGCGTCCGAACCACCCAGTGTAAAATAAACATGATTGAGATCGCCCGGCGCGCGGTCGGCCAGTTCAGCAGCAAGGCGGATCGCCGGTTCAGAGCCAAGCCCAAAATAGCCAGTCGCATAGGGCAACTCTCGCAGCTGCTTCGTAGCGGCTTCTACAATACTATCCTGCCCATAGCCAACATTCACACACCAGAGCCCGGCAAAGCCATCAAGCAAAGTATGGCCAGACGCATCGGTAACTGTCGCACCTTTGCCAGACTTCAGAACACGCACGCCAGATGCTTCATGACTGCGGTAAGATGAAACCGGATGCACCAAATGGGCGCGATCAAGTTCGATCAAGGAATTGCTCAGCATGATATTCTCCAAATCAACCGAAAGCCTGGTTCACAAGCGCATAAGTGCGGTATTCAGAACCGCTGTTTTCTTTCAAAGCCCGCACAGAGCGGCGCATGGCTATTCCGCCGCCTACGTGGACCAGTCCGCGTTCAGTCAGCCAGCCGCCAATATTGGTTGCGATATTGGTGTCGACACGGACGAACTGATCCGCGTACTGCGACAGCAGGAACTCGATGAGCTTCTTGGCCTCGCCATCAGTTTTAGCGACAACAGGACCGATAACCTGCCCACGACCAAAAGGGCGAATTGCAGCAAAGGCTAATATCTCTCTATCGAGGCGAATGACTGCGAACTTCGCCTTGTCTCGCAAAAGCTGCATAAGTGCTGTGCGATCATGACCAAACGCCTGATGGTCCAAGGTCACAATATGTGGAAATTCATCGTTCTTAACCCAGGAAACATCGCGCGGGGCATCCACCTGTCGGGCTGCGCCCTGATGCTGGATTATCTCGCCTCTCGCAACAAACCCCAGCTTTTCATAAAGGGGGAGTCCATCCTGTGTCGCGATGAGAAGACAGTTGCGCCCTTGAGTAGCGTCAAGTGCTGCCTCCATTAGCTTGCGACCAAGCCCACGCCCGCGCATCGTCTCATCAACTATCACCATGTTGATGGTTGCAATGTCTTCATTCAAAGGTGTGGCCATCGCAGTGCCGACTACATTTTCACCCTCAAGGGCGACCACGCCGTTGCTCAGTGCAAGCACCATCGCCCAATCTTCAATACGATGTGGCCAACCTGCCTGTTGGGACAGGACAACGGCACCATCTAGATGATCTGGCGTCATCGTTTCGAGAGTGATGTGAGATGCTGTCATTGTCACTTCCAGATAAAGTTCTTGATTGACCAAAGTTAGAACGCTGCACGCAGCAGTTCATCCCGACGAACATCCCAATGCCACGCGTTTCGACTTTCCTTTCATGCTCTCACCGCATCTTATGCCGCGGTGGGAGTTAATGGGGGAGCAGAATGCATTCTCATGGCATGTCGGAAACCTATCCAGCACAACTCTCTGCCAAACCGCACGTCACATACGAAACAATCTGCTTTGCATGAGTGCGAATGCAGTAATTAGTCCATGCGTCGCTCATTATTATGTATGAGAACGGCACAGCAGTGCCCGCGAGGCTCGGAAGGATCAAACATGGCCCAGTTTAGACCAAAATACATAACCTTCGATTGCTACGGCACGCTGACCAATTTCCAGATGGCTGAAGCTGCGCACGATCTTTATGGCGAACAGCTGAAAGCAGAGCAAATGCAGCAATTTATCAAAAACTTTGCAGCCTATCGCCTCGATGAAATACTTGGCGACTGGAAGCCTTATAATGAAGTCGTTCACAACGCTGTTGAGCGCACTTGCAAAAAGAACAATGTCACCTTCAAAGCGGAAGACGCGCGAAAGATCTACGAGCGTGTTCCAACCTGGGGCCCGCATCCAGACGTGCCAGCCGGTCTCTCCAAGGTCGCCAAGGAAATCCCGCTCGTCATTCTTTCAAACGCTATGAACGAGCAGATCCATCACAATGTCGAAAAGTTGGGCGCGCCATTCCACGCCGTCTACACAGCCCAACAGGCGCAGGCTTACAAGCCTCGTTTCAAGGCGTTCGAATACATGCTCGATCAGCTTAATGCGAACCCGGAAGACATTCTGCATGTCTCGTCATCGTTCCGCTACGACCTGATGTCTGCACATGATCTCGGCATTAAAAACAAGGTCTGGGTCAATCGCGGTCATGAACCTGCAAATCCTTATTACGGCTATACCGAAATCAAGGATATTTCCGGCCTTGCTGGCGTCGTGGGGCTTTAATCAGGAAAAGCAAGATGCAATTCAAACCCTACTGGCACGACACGACGCCGCCTTTTACAGCTGCGGAAAAGACCCCACCGGAAGGGCACTTTGATGTTGTCATCATCGGCGGGGGCTTTACTGGACTGTCGGCTGCATTGCATCTTGCCAAAGCAGGCAGCCGCGTGGCTGTCTTCGAGACAGGCCTCGTTGGCTCCGGCGCATCGGGGCGCAATGGGGGACACCTCAATAACGGTCTTGCACACAGCTTCATCGCTGCAAAACAACACCTTGGCGCAGAACGTGCCAAGGCTCTCTATAAAGCCTTTGACGATTCCGTTGATACGATTGAACGGATAGTGACAGAGGAAAATATCGACTGCGCGTTCCGCCGTGCGGGCAAACTGAAACTGGCTTCAAAACCATCTCATTTCGATGGCCTTGCCCGCAATTTTGAAGCCATCCATGCAGAAATCGACCCTGACACCGCCTTGCTGCATCGCGACCAGTTATCGGGAGAAGTCTGCTCTCATGATTTTCATGGTGCCATGCTCTCCAAGAAAAGCGCCATGATGCATATGGGACGTTACGTGACCGGTTTGGCGACGGCAGCAACGCGTCACGGTGCGGTTGTCTATGAAAACACTGCTGTTACCGAGCACAAAAAAATCGGTACGAAACACCAGATCGTTACATCGCGCGGCACGGTGACTACCGACAATGTTATTCTGGCAACCGGAGCCTATACACCGAACAGCTTCTCCTATTTCCGCAAGCGTATAATCCCGGTAGGTAGCTTCATCATTGCAACCCGGCCGCTGACAGAGAGCGAAATTGCCGCGACCATGCCCGGCAACCGCACCTATGTGACTTCCATGAACATCGGCAATTATTTCCGTCTTGCACCGGACAATCGTATGATCTTTGGTGGTCGCGCACGCTTCTCAACTACTTCCGATCAACGCTCAGACAGCAAAAGCGGTGCAATTTTGCGCGAAAGTCTCGTCAAGATTTTCCCGCATCTCGCCAGTGTGGAAATTGATTATTGCTGGGGCGGACTTGTCGATATGACACAGGATCGCTACCCGCGGGCAGGTTTTGCAGATGGTGTCTGGTATGCGATGGGCTATTCCGGCCACGGCGCACAGATGTCTACCCAGATGGGTATTTATCTGGCCGATGCAATCCTTGGGCGGGGTAACAAGAATCCTATTTCCGGCCTCGAATGGCCAACCATTCCAGGCTACTCCGGCAAGCCATGGTTTCTACCATTGGTCGGCTTTTATTATAAAATGCTCGATAAGTTTCAGTAACTTGAGGAGCAAAAAGGGCGGTTAAACCGCCCTTTTTTTTGCTTGTTCAAAGTCCACCAACATGCAGCGTTTTAACTTCCAGATATTCCTCGATACCGAGCCTTGATCCTTCACGGCCCAGTCCAGATTGTTTAACACCGCCAAACGGCGCAACTTCAGTCGAAATCAGGCCCGTGTTCAAGCCAACCATGCCGAACTCCAGCGCTTCCGCGACACGCCATGAGCGTTTTAGGTTCTCTGTAAAGAAATAAGCTGCCAGCCCAAATGGCGTTCCATTGGCAATTTCAATCGCTTCGTCTTCCGTCTCAAAACGGAAAAGCGGCGCTACAGGCCCGAAGGTTTCTTCCGATGCAAGCAGCATATCTGTAGTCGCGTCACCCAGCACAATCGGACGTGCATATTGACGACCTTCCGGTATGCTTTCGCTTTGTCCAAGAATTTTTGCACCGCGTCCAAGAGCATCACTCACATGGCGTTCAATCTTTTCAATCGCCGCGTGATTGATCATCGGCCCAATCGCAACACCATCTTCCGTGCCAACACCAACTTTCATTTTGGCAACGCGAGCAGAGAGCTTGGCAGCAAACGCTTCATAAATGCCAGCCTGTACCAGAATACGGTTGGAACAGACGCATGTTTGACCTCCGTTGCGGAATTTGGAAGCAATCGCACCCTCTACTGCTTGGTCAAGATCAGCATCGTCAAACACAATGAACGGTGCATTGCCGCCGAGTTCAAGACTCAATCGCTTGATGCTGTCAGCAGCCCCCTTCATCAGCAGCGAACCAACACGCGTGGAACCGGTAAAAGAAATCTTGCGTACAGTTTCATTGGCCATCAGCTCATTGCCAATTTCTGTCGGCATACCAGTGACAATATTGATAACGCCAGCAGGTATCCCTGTCCTTTCGGCCAAGACGCCGAGTGCAAGGGCCGAAAACGGCGTAAACTCCGACGGCTTGATGACAACTGTGCAACCGGCAGCCAGTGCCGGAGCAACCTTGCGGGTGATCATTGCATTGGGGAAATTCCACGGTGTAATGATCGCGCAAACGCCGACTGCTTCTTTCAGCACCAGAATACGTCGGTCTGCCGTTGGTGAAGGAATGCTACCACCATCAATACGACGCGCTTCTTCGGCGAACCATTTGACGAAAGATGCGCCGTAGCGAATTTCGCCGAGTGCTTCGTTAAGCGGCTTGCCCTGCTCCAGTGTCAGCAGAAGAGCGAGATCCTGCTCGTGCTCGATCATCAGCGCAAACCAGCGTTCGAGCAGTGCTGCACGTTCGGCGTGAGTTTTCTTTTTCCAAAGTTTGAAAGCTTCCGCTGCAGCATCAATCGCCGCGCGGGTTTCCTTGCCGCTCATGTCGGGGATCGTGCCCAGGGTGCTGAGGCTTGCAGGATTGGTCACATCGACCGTCGCGCCAGAGGCTGCATCCTGCCAGACGCCACCAATAAGACCCTGTTGGCGGAAAAGCGCCTGATCGTTCAATGTGTGCATGACTACCTCTTTATGTCAGAGCTGTGAGCACGGCCTGCGTGATCGCATCCGTCTTATCTTTACCCGCAACGGTTCCGACACCCTGAACCGTCGCCGTTTCAATTGCCGTCATCACATCTTTCGCAGCCTGATGCTCGCCAAGATGCTCCAGCATCATCGCTCCAGACCAGATGGCGGCAATCGGATTGGCAATGCCAAGATGTGCAATGTCAGGTGCAGAACCATGAACCGGCTCAAACATTGAAGGTGCGGTGCGATCGGGATTAATGTTTGCAGACGCCGCGTAACCAAGACCGCCTTGAATTGCAGCTCCCAGATCGGTCAGGATATCGCCGAAAAGATTTGAAGCCACGATCACATCGAGGCTTTCCGGCCCCATCACCATACGAGCAGCCATCGCGTCAATATGATAATGCGAGACTTCGACATCCGGATATTCTTTGGCAACATCCTTTGTCACTTCATCCCAGAAAACCATCGAATATTTCTGAGCATTGGACTTTGTCACTGACGCCAGCTTCTTGCGACGGAGACGTGCCTGCTCAAAGCCAAAGCGGATAATGCGCTCAACGCCTGTGCGTGTGAAAATTGCAGTTTCGACTGCCACTTCATCTTTCGTACCCGAATGCACACGTCCACCAGCGCCCGAATATTCGCCTTCCGTGTTTTCACGAATGCAAAGAATGTCAAAGCCTTCAGAACGCAGTGGGCCTGTCACTCCCGGCAACAAGCGGTGTGGACGAATATTGGCATATTGCACAAATGCTTTACGGATCGGCAGCAGCAGTCCGTGCAAAGACACGGAATCCGGCACTTCCACAGGCCAGCCAACGGCACCGAGATAAATCGCATCAAACTTACGCAGCGTCTCGATACCATCTGCTGGCATCATTACGCCGGTTTCACGATAATATTCGCAAGACCAAGGGAAACTTGTGCCTTCAAGCGTAAAATCATAGCGCTTGGCGGCAAGCTGTATGACCCGCCATGCAGCATCGGTCACGCTTTTGCCGATACCATCGCCAGGAATTAGCGCAATCGAATAAGTTTTCACTGATAGCTCCCTCAAAGATCATAAGCCGGGCAGGCTCTGGGCTGCACTTTACTGCCCGACGCCTAAAGCGTCGGGCATGTATTAGGGCCGGAACAACTTATTCGTAAACGCACAAGTAAATTTTGCGAACGGTTTCAATTGTGCGCCACACACCCACAAAGCCTGGTTTCATCACGAAGCTGTCGCCAGCGCGATAGGTTTTAGTCTCGCCGTCCTTTTCTTCAATTTCAACGAGACCAGACAGGATGTGGCAGAACTCTAACGTCGTGCCCTTGATCGAATGCGTTTCACCCGGCGTGGCTTCCCAAATGCCGGTCAGAACCTTGTCATCCTTTGATGCGTCCTGCGCCCAGGTTTTAAAAGAAGGATCGCCGGAAATCAGACGATCTGATGTAGGCAGTGCTTCTTTTGGTGCGAAATCTGGGTTTGGATCAATGGTTATCAGAAGCGACATGTCATTCCCTTTGAGGTTAATAGCCGAGAGTTTGATCGATCAGGCCGATCATGTTTTCTCCGGCACGATGACGCCGGATATTCTCAATTACGGATCTTGCGGCCGTCTCGGGTTGAGTAACTGAAGCGATATGCGGAGTGATAAGCACTTTGGGATGCGACCAGAGGGGGTGCCCGATAGGAAGAGGCTCAGGATTGGTCACGTCCATCATGGCGGCTGAGAGCTGCCCACTATCGAGCGCATCAATAAGCGCTTGCTGGTCCAGCTGTGGACCGCGACCAGTATGAAGCAGGCGAGCACCCTTGGGTAAAAGGGCGAAGAGATCGGCGTTCAGAATACCCTGCGTTTCATTGGTCAGTGGCAAAAGGCAAATCAGAATATCGGTCTGACGGAGAAAACGCGCAAACTGATCCTCGCCGTGAAAGCACTCGACACCCTCGATTTCCTTTCTGCTGCGGCTCCAACCCGCGAGAGGAAATTGAAATGGCTTCAGACGCTCAATGGCTGCTTGTGCCAACATACCAAGCCCCAAGAACCCGACCCTGCGTTCCTGCACCTGCGGCACTGCGAGCGCACGCCATACATGGCGTTCCTGTTGTTCGCGATATGCGATGATGTCCCGATGCAAGGTCAGCACACCAAGTGCAACATATTCCTGCATCATGCGAACAATGCCCTCCTCGACCATGCGGACAAGCTTCACATGGTCGGGGACGCTGCCGGGTTTGAATTGATCGACCCCAGCGCCAATTGAAAAGAGAACTTCAAGATTGGAATAACAAGCGATATCGTCCGGGGCCACCCAACTAATCAAGTACCTTACGGTGTCAGGGTCCACGTCATCGCCCGCCTGATAGAACGACACATCGGGTAAGGCGCGTGCAAAAGCCTCTCGAAACACGGCACCGCGCGCAGCATCTGAATTAAAGAGAAATGCCATGAAACTCTGCCGCCAATTCGTGTTTAGATAGTGGGGACGCGCCGAGGGAGGTCATCAACATAACATCATGACCATCTTCCCGGCGCGCGTAGGTTCTACGCAGCCTTTGGGATTGCTATCAGCATAAATATCGCGGGCAGCGTTCCGTGCCGAATAAGCCCCAGCTTCAAACAAAGATTGCGAATTCGGATAGCCAGGAAGCAAATGATGCCGACCGCTCTGTGAGATCATGCGGCAAAATACGCCTGCCAAACCAATTGCTTTCATTGGCAGGATCAAAAACACTGCATGATTGCAGGCTTGGGTCGTAGGGTAGGAAGCGGGTTAGCTGATATGCAGAACTCAGTGCAACTGAAATCATTCGAATTGAGCGCACGCGATATTCAAGAAGTCGACATCAGTCTACTCCACGGCCTGTCGATGGGCGTTCGATGGCCCCATCGGCCAAATGACTGGGAACTGCTTTTGAAAACCGGTGAAGGTCTCGTGGCCGTCGATGGGATCGGACGTGTATTTGGTAGTGCCATGTGGTTTCCGTATGGCGATAATTTTGCCACGGTCGGCATGGTTATCACCTCTCCCCGCACTCAGGCTCAGGGCAACGGACGTTGGTTGATGGAGCAGATCTTGGAACGCTGCAGTGGCCGCAATCTGAGCCTTAATGCCACCCATGCGGCTTACAGTCTCTATATCTCTATGGGCTTTATGAACGAAGCGACTGTCTATCAATGTCAGGGTGAAGTCGCGCTGGTGCTTCCACCATTACCGCCCCTTGAAGGAGAGCTCCTTTCGCTTTCAGCTTCGGAGCTGCAAGCAATCGTCCGGCTGGATGCAAATGCATTTGGCACTGATCGCACTCACCTGCTTCAATTGATCTCTGAAAAAGCAGAAATCTATGGGTTGAAGCGCAATGGCCAACTCGTTGGTTATTCTTTCTGTCGGGAATTCGGACGTGGTAAAGTTATCGGACCTATCGTGGCAAGCAACGACCAGGATGCAATTCAGCTGACCGCGATCCACCTTCGAGAGCTTAAAGGTGAGTTTGCCCGCATCGACACTCGGGAGAAAGATGGCGCTTTTGCCGAATATGTCGCCCAGTGTAGGCTTGGTGTATTCAGCACAGTCACGACAATGTCGAAGGGACAGCCATTCCTAAACAAAAAAGCTGATGCGCCTTGGATCTACGGCTTGTCAGCGCATGGATGGGGCTGAGCGGGTTCCCGACCAGCTTCAATAGACCTAAGTTGCCAAGCGAGATCGGCAACATGGAACGCTCTGTCCGACTTCGAGCCTCCTGCGTTGGGTTTCCAACACCTCTGAGGCGAGTACGGATAACACCAGCAATAAATTTTCGCCTTTTACTCCCAATGAGATTCTCGCCCAAATCCTCAGCAAAAAGCCGGTGAAGAACTCACTTGATTAAATACCAACTGGTTGGTATATTAACGTTGAGGAGAACGAGAATGGCGAGAACGCAGAATCCTTCAACGAAGCCGAGCCTGCTGGAAGCAGCACTCACCGTCATCCGGATGAAGGGCTATGCCGCTACGACAGTTGACGATATCTGCGCGGAGGCCAGTTTGTCGAAAGGTGCTTTCTTCCACCACTTTACCAGCAAGGAAGATTTGGCCGTCGCTGCAGCAAATTACTGGTCGGAGACGACCAGCGTGTTTTTTGCCGAAGCCCCCTATCACACGCCTGCGGAACCATTGGACCGGGTTCTGGCTTATGTCGCGTTTCGCAAAGAACTGATCCAAGGCGAATTGCCAGAGTTTACCTGTCTTGTGGGCACAATGGCGCAAGAAACTTATGGTACAAACCCTGCCATCCAGAAAGCTTGCTGGGACAGCATCTCGGGTCATGCCGACACATTGATCGCAGATATAGAAGCCGCGATGACCCAACACGCTGTTAGTCACGGCTTCACCGCAGAAAGCCTGGCGCTTCATATACAGGGCGTCATTCAAGGTGCTTTCATTCTAGCGAAGGCGAGCGGCGATCCGCACCGCGCCATCGAAAGTATCGACCACCTCTACCGATATCTGGAATTGTTGTTCAACCGAAAGACGGCCTGACAGGTCGTTCAGAAAAGGCCATGGGAGGAAACTATGCCTAGCACTATTCGTCTGCACTGCGTTATCGCCACCAAGCCCGAAAAGGTCTATCGCGCATTCGTCGAGCCGGATGCAATCGCAAGCTGGATACCGCCATACGGCTTTCTTTGCACCGTGCATGAAATGAACGCGAAGGTCGGTGGAGGCCATAAAATGTCGTTCCGCAACTTCACGACCGGCGAGTCGCATTCCTTCGGCGGAACTTATGTCGAGCTCGTGCCGGGAGAACGCCTCGTCTACACCGACAGGTTCGACGATCCCAACCTGCCCGGCGAAATGAAGGTGACGATTGAGCTGAAAGCTGTTTCGGTCGGCACGGAAATCAATATTACGCAGGAAGGCGTTCCGGACATCATTCCGGCTGAGGCTTGCTATCTCGGCTGGCAGGATTCGCTCGATAAGCTGAGAAGACTGGTCGAACCCGAGATCAACCAGTAGCCCTTATTTTCAAGGGCCAAATAGCACTGTGCCGCCGCATCCTTATCAAGATGCGGCGGCACAGATATGTGAGCTAAGCTCCGATTATTCCCACTCAATTATAAATACGGAGAAATTAGCTTTTCATTTCAGATACATAATTCACATTGCCTCAGCTAACACCATTCGAAATACCAGAATAGTCAAGTCGTCATAATTATATAATACGTAATTATTACGTTGAAGCTAAATGGCGACTTTGCGTCCCCCTAATCGGTCGTTCTAGGATGCTGACGCGGCCACAGAAAGCAATCAATCAAGCGGCGTTACTGCAACGATTGTGCAATGACATAGCCAAAAATGCGACCTGCACCTATCGCCCGTGCGTCGATGTCTGGCTATCCTTCCTGTTCACTTGTGTTTATGAAATGTTCATCAATCCCGCCGATCCAACACCGGAGGCCAGAATGAAAAAATTTCTTATCACACTCAGCGAATATAACCGCATCCATCAGGTCGCACGTGGTGTGATCGAGGGCTTAGGCACCGCCGAACGGTCTTGCATCTTCTTCGCCGTGTTCGGGGCCTACATCCTAGAGACGCGCTACAGAATCCCGGCGACGGCAGTCGCTGGTAATCTTGCCCTCTGCGTCAGCGACGAACCAAAGATCGCTTTTTTTGGTCGCAATGATGATGGCCAGATAGTCGCAGATTCCGAAGGATTTCATATGTGGGTACAAACCGAGACCCATATCATCGACTTCATGGCCCCGATTTTCCCGGAGGCTTTCGCAGGCACAATGGGTGACACGGTCATCCCGCGTAAGATGCTGCAACGGCTGCACACCAGTGAAGCGAACGATCTGGATAGCCTGAATGCCGTTGGTGATTTCATCACACTGCCAAGCCCTGAGCTAACACATACACTGCTCGAACAGTTTAGCAAGCGTCCGGCCAATTCAGATCTGGTTCATGTCGCCGAGAGATGGTTTGGCAAACCAAAGGGCAAACAGGTCGCCACCTTTGCTATGATCAACGATCTCGCCGAAGTAACAAACCTCAAGCTACCTACGAACGTGGCGGCAGGGTCTTGGTAATGATTGATTATGGAGTATAGGGAACGGCCCGCTCCGACCGTCCCATTACCTTGCCCCCCGATTGATACAGGGGAAAGGTGGGCGCTTGTGTGTGAGCTGCCAACAGCCATTAAGGGTAGAGCGAAGCGCCGGTGTTAGTATACCTCACGACTGCGCTTGGCGTCCAGCTCTTTACCGAGGTCGAATTTGTCGCCCCAGGCAGTGAACCAATGGTCATTGGTAGCTTGAACGATAGCGAGACCAGCGGCATCCAGACCGAAAATTGCCCCAATGTCATCCTTGGTTGCATTGCTGATGTAGGGACACACGATCAAGTCGAGCAGCATGATCAGCGTCTCGGCGTCCTCGGGGCAATGCGCCTTCATATATTGGAGTTTGGCTAGGATTTCGGCTTCCAAAAAAGCTCTCAGCTTCTCGTACCTGACTTTGTGCTTGATATAGGACAGGAGGATAGTGACCGAGAAATGGTTCATGAAGCCTGTCGGCCGACTGTAAACTCCGGTAGCCTCTTCCTCTTTGATCAGGAAGTGCCGCAGCAGCACGGAAACTGGTAGCCAATATTCCCGCCCGATCTGCGAGAGTGATATCAGCAGGTACAGGCTTTCCACCTCGCGATGCTCGCTCATCGTATTTTTCTCGAGCTGTTGAATCACGTTGTCGTGGACGTACTTAAAGAGAAGGTGCTTCTGCTCGTAGGGAAGACCTTGCGCGCGGACAAAATCCACTGACGTCGCGATCATTCGACAGATACGGATTGTGTGATTAACCTTGGGACTCGCAGAGTAGGCGAAAAACGCGAACTCCATGATAGCCAGTAGGGCATTAGACAGAAGCTTCCTGTCCCGGTCCGATTTGTCGCTTTCAATATAGCCCTTAAATAGTTTCTCGATTTTGTTCTCAATAATTGCAAAGGTGTAATTCAGCAGGTCGCCGTAACTGACGCCGGCTTCTTTGATCGCGGCTTTGTAGCGGATGATAAGCCGATTAGCGTTGATCGAGCAGACGAGCTTCGTCTTCGGAGATTTAGTCGGATCGGTCTGCGGCTCTGCCTCGCAAAATGGACCAATTTGGTCGTTTAGTAGCGCAGAAATCCGCTCTTTGGCGAGCGTAATCTCGGTGATAATCGGCTTCTTGTAGTGCTTGATTTTCGCAGTGTTGATACTGAGCTTCTTGCCCTTAAGGATTTGCTGGAGCGTCTCAAAAATCTTGAGCTGCGTTGACTCCTCATTGTAAAAAACGAAGAAGTCATCGACGTATCGGAAAATCTCGTAATCCACCTTGTGGCGAAGGTTTGCCTTTGCCAATTGCTTGAGCAGTTCGGCATCTATCGACTGCAAAATGATCTCTGCGAAAATCCGTGAAAACTCAGGGCCAATAACGATGCCGTTGGTCTCTTTGTGATTTAGATCCTGCATAAGGGCGTCGAAACGACCCGCGAAGGTGCGCTTTGACTCCTCAAGTTTAAACTTAGTCTGGTCCTTACCCAGAACGGCCCAGGGCAGCGAGTGTGTGTAGATACTGTCGAAGCACTTGCTAACATCGACCTGCACCATCGCATCATACTTCTTCTCGCTACGATGATATTTGTAAGATTCGAAAAAGCGATGGATGTTCCGATATTTCCGGTAAACAAAGTAAGATCCAACCTGCTCGTACTCGCGATCTTCCTCCTCCAGCCCCGCTACGGAATCCAGCCGCTCTTCATGTAGCTTGTCCTTAAAATAGGCATAGCGTGAAACTGACACCGGACGGCGAATCGAGAATTCGCTGACCGACGTGTGGTAGATGATCAGCGCGCTGTGGGTCGCGTAAAAGCTCGCAACTGCGACCTGATTTCGCGGGTGCACGACGCTCAGGGTGCGACCGTCCAAATTGTGCGCCACCCGGAAATTGAACGGTATAGTCGCCATCTTGCACTTTTTGGCGGGCACCCACCGTCTGGTCTTCTGCTTACCCCATTCGGTCACCACTTCGGCTTCGATGAGCGTGTCAGCCTTGATGCCGAACAGAAGTCGCATTGTGCGGTCGAGCTCGTCGGTCTCGCAAACCCAACGTAACTGCCCTTTTTCGATCTCCACACAGTTATCACGCAGGAAGCGATAATAACCCCGGTTTGAAAATGTGGGGGGCACTTCGAACGGTAGCATGTCCGTAAGGACGGACCGTTGTTTCCGATGGGTGAGCGAAACGCGGCGCTTAGGCATGCTTCCATGCCCTCACGATTACATGCAATTCACGGGCACTGAAATTATGGTATCGGCGTTGCTCAAATCCAGACGTAAATTTAAGCTTTTTCAATTTCTTTTGCAGGCTGCTACTATGCAGGGTTCCAATCAAAGCCTTCAGTTCTTGGTCAAGCAGCGCGAAGCTCGCCATGTCGGTTATGATCGAATTGTTGTAGTAAATTCCAGTAACAGCGCGGGATTTGCTGTTTGAAAGCCGCGTGTTGCCGGTTAAGAATTTGATTCGCCAGATCAGCTCCCTGTAGGCGCGCCGCGTGCGCAACGAGCGCTCCAGCCAATACTCCTCAAACGCCGCATTCATGCGCGTACGATATTTGTCCACCTTTGTCGTGCTGGGTGAGATCTCGCATTTTCCGGCGTCTATACTGAATTTGTAACCGAGGTACTCAAAGTCCTGTGGATTCGATTTCGGAAAAGCAAATTCGTTTGTCTTCGCAGCATTGTGCGCAAGCCCGTTCTTGCCAAAGATGTCGATGATCCGGTCCTTGTAGGAGCCGAGACTGTT
This sequence comes from Brucella sp., assembly GCF_032066345.1. Taxonomy (NCBI): domain Bacteria; kingdom Pseudomonadati; phylum Pseudomonadota; class Alphaproteobacteria; order Hyphomicrobiales; family Brucellaceae; genus Brucella; species Brucella sp. The sequence goes on along the minus strand of NZ_DAMBKZ010000023.1, from coordinate 50,118 downwards.
GCCAGCAGGGGGCCTTGCGAAGACGGCCACGATATCGTCAACAAACCGGCAATAAAGAACCAGACCGGGGATCGCCCGGATCGCATTATCTATGGGACGTAGGTAAAATTCGGCAAGGTAGGCAGAAATGCCAACTCCACGAGGTACGCCAACGGCAGTTCCGGACTTCGCGCCATACGAGGCTAGTACCTGCTTGATGTACTTCTTCGAAGCCGGGCTTAGAAGCTGGTCGCCATCAAGCTTTTCTAAGAGCCTTTTTCTGTCAATACTCTCGTAGAACGAAGAAATATCAGTCCGAACCAGTTCGAAGGGAAAGCTGCTGCCCATCATGTCGCGAACCTGACAAACAAGGTCGTGCCGGTTCGCCTGTTTGACCTTGTAGATGCGGCTTATATTGCGCTGGAGTTGCTTGATGACGAAAAATGTCTCAGGCTGGGCGTCGATGCAAAAAACCGACTTCCCTTTCGGGCCGTCCTTTTTGGATAGCTCAATCTTGAAGGTAGGCTTGAGGACCTTTTGGCTGATTTCGTCCATCAGCTTATCGACGGCGGCTGATTTGTCCGCCTTTAGTTTAGCAAGTTCGTTTTTCAGAACCAGCAATTTAGCCTCGAACGATTCCGCATTTATTGTCGCTTGGGCGGCGCGATGATCACGAATGTCCTGGACCTTTGCGCGAACTGCGACAGTCAGGGGTTCGAGCGACGGAAAGTAACGCTTCGCTATGTCCAGACCCTTGCGGTTCTCGGCGTCATAGATGCGGCGGAAGTTTTCCGCTGTGAACATCTGATCGAGCATTACTAAGTTAACATCCTGGTTTCGTTGGCCTTCGAGAAGAAAGCTATCCCATAATGACGTGTTTTAGGAAGCGAATTCTAGACAGGTACTGTGGAATTCGTTGGAGTTTTTTGATATTTACACTAATTGAAGTGAAGGTCAGCTTGATACATTTTTTCCATCCAAAATCGGACAATCAAGAGACAGCCGTAATGGCCATTCTATATAGGTAGGCGATATAGATCTCAGCGGCCCCGGTTTCCTACAATCCACCATCAGGCGGTCTTTTGAACTTTCTCCCACCACTTTATTATCGGTCAACGATTTGCCCCATAATCTTATGAACCTGATCTTTCAGCTTCCGAAAATCCTGCATCATCGTTTCTACTTCTATCGGCCTTGCGCCCTGCCCGCGCTTCTCAGCCAACCAGAGTTTGAGCAGGCCTGCGACGCGGCCCAAGTCACCATTCACTTTTGCCAAATCTGCTACTGCCTTTAAATCGACCACGGATCGTATAGGGTGGTTAAGCCCAACATTGCGTAGGTATGCCGAACGCGAAAGACCGGTTGTGTTGGCTCGCTCCGCCAATTCCGCTTCCTCTTTTGGTGTCAACCAAACCTCAATGCGCCGGTTCCGAGGGCGACCACCTCTAGCTTCAACAGGCGTACTTTCACGATCAGCCGCGTTCTTCATATAGCCTCCAAATTGTCAGATTTGTCATTGTCGCGGTAGCGATTGCCAGCCTCGCAGAGCAAGATTCCGTCGAGCCCAAGGCGAGTAAGGTACGGTATTGGAGAGGGATAGGCGTAGCCTGTACCGGTACAATACACATCTTGCCATCATTCTGCGTGCGATTTTACGCGATGCGTAATCGACCGTCCATTTTTAGTACAGAAAAACCGTTAAATCGCATTTATTCGCGCATCGTCGCATATGATCGCATAAAATCGCGCATCATCGCGGATAATTGCATCTAATCGCAAATAATCGCGTAATTAATGTTTTGAAATAAGAAAATTGTATTGGATTGCACAATCCAGTATATGGATTTACATAACTTTACGCCACAAAAGTCGATTTTTATATTCAGTTCTGCAAGAATATTTCATGAGTTTTGATAACATTCATATCTACGAGGAGTGAGTTTCTATGAGCATATCCCCGCGTATCACTAACAAAGTGATCGAGGGTTTGAGAGTCCAACTCAGGGAAGCGGCGGATGCAACCCCCGGCCCGCAATGGATGAGCCAGATGGACGTCATTCGTGAGTTGCAGGATGAAATATCATCTTTGCAGGCCAAAGGCTTTCCACTGAAAGCTATCACCCAGATTCTCGCTAAACGTGGTGTCCAGATGACGCCCGCCAAGCTGAGCACTTACCTGAGCCGTGTGCGTCAGGAAAAATCCAAAACAGTATGACCCGGCCTCAAGTGACAGGCCCAATACGCAGGAGAACAAAATGAAAACATCACTTCGATTTTTAGTAGGCGCTGCATTCTCTGTTTCGCTGACTGCCACTCTCATTCCGGTTGCTGCTTTTTACGCCCCGGATGCGAAGGCATTCACGGTCTATTGCACAAACTGCTCAACGACAATGCAGCAGGCGCTGCAATACGCGAAAGATGTTGAGACGGCGCTGAACACCGCGCAGCAACTTCAAACGCAAATGCGCCAGTACGACGATATGATCAAGCAAGGCATTGCGCTGCCTGAAAGCCTTTATCAGTCCATCACTGGCGACCTTCGAAGCGTAGCGGATGTTTACACCAATACGAAAACATTAGGTCGCGACATCAGCGATTTGGACAAGCGCTTCCGTGAACAATTCAAGGATTACGACACCTATCTGAAATCGGCCGGTGAGTTTGAAGGCGGCAACATCAGCGAACGCCAGCGCAAATGGTCTGAGCAGGGCTTCGACAATGCGATTTCTGCCATGCGGGCAGCAGGAATGAACGTGGGCGCGTTTGAGCAGGAAGATCGTGCACTCAATCGCGTTGTGCAGCAATCGCAGAACGCCACCGGACGGCTGCAAGCCATTCAAGCGGGAAACGAGATTGCAGCGCAGAACGTCCAACAGCTCCAGAAGCTGCGAGATCTGACCGCAACGCAAATCACGCTGCAAAGCAACTACCTCGCGGCGACAATGGAAAAGGAAACTGCCAAGGCGGCAGCCGATGAGCAGTATTTTGAACGGAAGCCTGTACGAAGTGAAAAAGTAGGGTTCTGACTATGACTATTCCAAAGGTATTTCTTTTACTGCTGTGTCTCTCGTCGGCCCTTTTGGGTGGAGCGATAGCGGTCATTTCAGGCGCGAGCATCGGAACCTGTGATGCTTCGATGAATGACACCAAAGGAGACCAAGAATTCTTCTCACGCGAACCTATTCGCAGCCCTAAACGAGGGTTTTAATTATGACGAAGAACGCATTTTGGATTGTTCTCATCCTGCCTTTACTTCTGTTGAGCACGGTCGCTTTTGCAGCAGAAGGTAGTGGATTGGCTGATCCTAGCGCCGAAGCGAGTTCGCTCCTCAACCTCTTACACGAGACGGCGAATAGCTGGACTGGAGAACTTGGCAAGTATGCCACCTATTTGCTTTTCAGTCTCGCTCTCATCCAACTGATCTGGACCTTTGGATTGAAGGCGCTTGATAGCAATCTGGAGCTTGGGAGCGTTATCGCCGACCTTCTACGTTTAATCATGGTCACATCGTTTTTCTCCATGATGATAACGTACCTTCCAAGTTGGGGCGGGCTGATGGTCGATAGCTTCCGAGAAGCGGCAGGGCGTGCGGGAGGGATGGGCAAAATGCTCTATCCCGGCGACGTGCTGGCAATCGCTGTAACGTTGTCCAATACCGTGGCTGATGGCATTTTCACTCTGTCTCCGGGTACGGCCGTTTTCAACTCCTTTATGTCCGTGATCGTGCTCCTGTGCTTCACGTTCATAGCCGCATTCATGTTTGTAACGCTCGTTGAATCCTACATCATCATCTGTGCAGGTGTTTTTCTGATGGGTTTCGGCGGTTCATCCTGGACACGTGAGTTTGCTACTTCACCGCTTAAATACATCGTCTCTGTTGGTGCAAAGCTGTTTGTTCTGACGCTGATAGTTTCTGTGATCTCGGCCAGCGCCGACGCCTGGGTCGAGGCCTACACGAAGGATTCCGCATCCTCCCTGACAATTGCGGGACTGGCAATTATCTGCGCTTATCTGACCAAGACGATACCGGAATTGATCGCTGGAATGATAAACGGAACATCGCTAGGCGGCGGTTCTGCAATCGGCGGGCTTGCAATGGCGGGCGCAGCCGGTGCTGCTGGCCTCGCCGTAGGGGCAGGTGCGCTCGCAGGCGGTGCCGCAAGTTCGGCCGGTGGCGGTATTAGCAGTCTAGCCAAAAGTCTTGGCTCCAGTCTTGCCGGTAATGCTCCGCAGCGCCCTCAGAGCGATGCCGACACAAGTCCGGCCTCGACTATGACCGGAGGCGGTGGCAGTTCGGCACGTTCAAGCGGCTCCTCTTCCAATGCTCCGAATACATCCGGCCAATCCGGCGAGAAAGGACGGAAGCTGGCTGGAGCTGCAATGAAAACCGCTGGCTCTATGGTCGCTCTAAGCGTTCCAGGCATGGAGAGCGCGTCTTCGCTTGGAAACATTTCATCCCCGCCGTCTAACGGCTTTGAGGACACGTCTGAGCAGGAAGAAACCGGCAATGACCCAGCAAGTGAGAACAGCAACATTATTCGTCCTGAAAAACCGGAACCAGAGAAATAAGCAATACAGCCATCGAGCCATGCATCTAACGACCTAGGAGAAAGACCATGGACCCAATTATCAAATTTTCAATCTTTACCGCAGTCAGCATCGCTTTCGTTTTCGGTATGGTGGGCTTGCGTTTGGTCTTGCTAAAAGCAGGATATGGTCCCCAACTGGACAGGGTAAACGCCTATCTCGAAGCCAATGAACACAAGATCAACGCCTTTCGCTTTGGGATAGGAATGTCACTTCTTGGTGGTGCGTCAACTCTAACCCGCGCTCCGCTTATCGGAAGCAAAAGCGCTACCGCAGCTCATATGCAAATGGCGGACAAAATGCAGGCCGCTTATCGTCGCGGTAATGGTGCAGAATAACGCATTCCGTGAACCGACACCCCGCCACGCGCGGGGTTTTTCGTGCCTGAAATTAGCGATACCGTCTATTACCCACCGCCTCACGCCGCCTGTGGCGCGGTCTCGCGGGGTTTTGGCCGTCCCCGGATAACACATTGCGTTTAAGCGAAAAAACGCGTTTTTTGGTTTCCGGTTAACCCTCTGCGTTATCCCTGAATGTGTCGGTGGGTAATAGACGGGCCAAATTCGCGCCTGTACGGCTCTCAGGCGATTTTTCTGCCTCACTTTACCCAACACCATGGCCCTATCCATAAAAACGGCTCTACGTGGCTCTCAGGCGCTTTAATCGTCGTCGCAGCTTATCAGATCTCTGGGATCGTATTTCGCGGGCTTAAGCTCCGGGGAAACGGGCGATAGCTCCCCCACTACAACCAGCTCTCCGTTTTCGTAGCTCACCAGCTCACGTCTCCCGTCCGGGTAGCGCTGGATAACATGCCCTGCGGGCGTTTCTGGCTCCCTGTAGACGATTGGATATCCTTCACTGAGAAGCCTTAATGCTTCGCTGTTGTCGACCTGCTCGAAAGCCTGCTCAAGCGCTGTCGTCGTCCTGATCCGCCTCACCTGCTTTTTCCTTTGGTGCCAACTTATTTGCTTCAACTACGGAATATCGTCATCTCCACGACGTCACCGCCCAAACGCTTAGCTTGCCGCTCCCCTGCCAACATAGCTGATTTCTTCACGAAAGGCCTTCGCCTCGGCTCGCGGCTCATCGCTTTAGCGTTGTGAGCCTATCGTGACAATTGCCGAGGATCGGAACTGGACGAATGAATATTCGAGCTGGTTTCGCAACCATAATGCTGTGATGCTATTTGCGGCATCGTTTCTATCGAGTTGATCAGGGGAACCCAGGTGTTCAGATAAACTGTCGAGTAAGCCTGTGGCGTCCGGCTTTGTATACCAGCAAGTCATCACATGAGCTGCATGGGTGGCAAACCAGAGGAACTCAGGGCGGCCGGTTCCGCTGCGGCGCCAGCCCACAATTTCAGTCGAGCTTGGATTCCCTAAAGTGCTACGCAGTTCGTCTCCTTCGGCATCTGTCATCTTCTGCCAGCCAAGCACGTCACCCTTTGTCCCTGCAATCTGCACAGTGGATGAAGAACAGATATCCAAAAGCTTTTCCGCCGTCATGTCTATCGGCTCGGCTATGACCGATTTGATATTCATAGATGCAGCACAGAGCGCGCTAATAATCACGCAAAGAAGATGTTGGCGCTGGCGGTTATGCTTTGTTTCGAACATTCGTACTCTCTTGAAGAGGCAGTGCCACGATGGATCTATCGACAATATCACGGTCACATAAGACCGCATAAAAAGGTTGTGGCCGAATAAACCGGTAACCATGCGGCGTCTAGCGCTTACGACTTATCCACACGCAAACGGGTTTTAAGAATATAAGTTTTAATTAGTTTTAAAAGATTTAGGCGAAAAAATCGCCTAATTATCATTTTTATACAATTGGTTACGAGAGAGGCCGGTGGTTAATAGACGGCATCGGGTGGCTAATAGACGGGTTTCGGTGGTTAATAGACGGAGGCAGGGTGGTTAATAGACGGACTATCCACAGACCGCTCTCCACTTAAACTGATAATCTTTTCCAAATGCAAAACGGCCCCGAAGGACCGTCATCAACTCTACCTGAACTTCAATCGCAGTTATCTTCCGTCTATTAACCACCCTCGTTCCTGCTTGGCGGCTGGATGTCGGACATTTCACGATAAATCATTACGACCTGTGGTCCGCTTTTCCCTGGCTCCTCACGAAGGAGATACTCAGGTAAATCATTGGCAGCTATCACCTTTCGGAGATGACGAGAAAAATCCTTAAACTTACCGGTGCTGCCACTGCGCGCATAGAGCGTGCGGAACGACCACTTAGCATTTCGCCTTCCTGCGGCCCGCCGAGCCAACCTGTATAAGAACCGGCCTATGCCCGGATCTATCAGAAAATAATCGGGGTGAACGGTTAGCACGTCTGGGCTTTTACCCTCTACAATCTCGCGATAGATCCACTTCGGAGCTTCGATCTCAACGATACTAAGCTTTTTAGTGTCCGTCCGGGACACAACCCGATAGCTGCTGATAAGTCCTTCGGCTTCAACCTCCCGCATAGTTTTTCCGTCACTGGTTTGACGGTCACGAACGGTTTTGATGGTCGTCCCTTTAAGGCGATCCAATGCAGCCTCCAGTTCCTCGACCTGACGGCTTCCGTCGCCCCTTCTGGCAAATTTCAGAATGTCGGAAACGTGCGGCGTGAAGGTGCGGGACGGCTTTTCACCCTTACAGTCGCGCCAGCGGTTCACGGCTTCGGTGAGATGAGAAATCGTCATCAAAACGATGTCGTAATCCCATACGGACGCCATTCCGTCGGGACCCGATTTCACTTCAACATAGCCGTCTGGCAATTCATGGCGGATAACCTCCCCTGCACGCTTATCGCGCTTTGAAAGGCGAAATGGCGCTACGTCCATAATTGAACGATTATCGCGTCCGCCAACATCAAATAAGCCAGGCACAAAAAAGTGAGCCTGATCGTCACCTTTTGGTGCGTTTCGTACAAGAGAGAGCGCCTTGTCACGCTCTTTAAGCCGCGCCATCTGCTCATGAACGGTCGATACGTTGGAAGAATTTATAGTCGCGTGACTATCAAACTCATTCTGGCCTGTTGCCCCAGCACCCTGCGAAATGGGTTGCTCCCGCGCCGCGTTGGCACCGCGAGCGCTCTCAATTCGGCCAATTAGAGTAGAGGCATCAATTTGGCGAAGCCCTTCGGGCTTGATTGCCATGCATCACGCTCCCATTCCCGGACGGGGAGCCTGCGCACCAGAGTTTCTACGAGCTTCAATCCACTGCTCGACTTCGCTGAGAACCCAAACAACATTCCGGCTTGTGAGAGCAATTCTACGCGGAAAATCTCCGCGCTTCTCCATGTTGTAAATAGTTCTGTCGGATAACGGCACTATATCGAGGAGGGTCTTGCGATTAATAAGCGTCTTTTCTCTGTTTCTGTTTACCTTTTTCATTTCGAATACCTCGTATGCGTATATTTGAGGTTCGATTATTGCTCGCATCTGCCCGGGCAAGCTAGGCATTTCATAAAAAATTATATAATTATTTCAATGGCTTCTGTCCGCAAAATGTCAGTTTCCGGACAGGAAAAGCGATGCATGCATTTGTTTTGATTGGTGATTAATTTTAGGGGGTCAAAAGTTATCCACTGTCCGGAAAATGGGGGGTTTACGGACACGAAAATGCCGCCTAGGGACACCCATGCGGCATCAAAAATAGGAGTTGTTTGTCAGAAGGGCCAAATCAGGACTGCTGATCAGCTCCGACTTTTACTTGTCCATTCATCAATCATATCGGCCCAATCCTGCATCATTTCGGTGCGCTGCTCTCGATACTCAGCCTTGTTGTAAACGGCACGAACGCCGCGCTGCTCGTGAGCAAGACACTTTTCAATCCAATCCGTGTTGTAACCCGCTTCATGCAGCAACGTGCTTGCGGTGCGGCGCAGGTCGTGCGGGCCAAACTTTGCTAGCCGCTTTCCGTCCCTCTCTGCGGCTTTATAGGTCAGTGTAAGCACTTGGTTCAGCGTGGCGCTGCTCATGGGGGCGTCAGTGTCATATCGCGATGGCAATATGTAATCGGAGCCACCCGCGAACGTCTTGAGCGCAATGAGGATGTCCAGAGCTTGCCTAGAGAGGAAAACCAGATGCGGGTTGCGGCGTTTCATCCGTTCTTTGGGAATGGTCCAAAGCGCATCACTGAAGCTGATTTCGCTCCAGGTGGCATTGGTCAGCTCGCTTTTGCGCACCATTGTCAGCAGCAGAAGCTTGGCGGCAGCGCGGAACGATGGGCCAGTCGCAACGCGCTCAAGGTACTGGTACATCAGCCCTATCTCGTCCGGGGTTAAAGCGCGGTCCCTCGGCTCAAACTTGGCGATGCTATTCGGGCGAACCAAATCGGCCGGGTTCTCGACTTTCTGGCCGCGCTCGATAGCCCACCGGAACACCTGAGATACAACCTCTCGGGCGTGGACTGCTGTCGCCGGTGCTCCCCGTTCTACAATCGCATCGAGATGGTTGCGCAGGTCTTCATGGGTAATTTCTGCGAGCTTCCAGCTCCCGAATTTGGACTTAAGATCGCGCTCAAAGACCGAACGGCGCATATCACGCGTCGATTCCGCCATCTGATAGCCGCGTAGCCATTTCTCGGACCATTCCGCAAAGCTCTCAGATCCACGCAAACGTGCTTTATCTCGCGCTTTCTCTTTGGCCGGAGATTTCCCGACCGCGATGAGTTTCTTCGCTTCGTTCAGCCGCTCTCTGGCCTCGGCCAGCGTGATACCGCTCGCACCATAGCGTCCGAAAGTGACCGTTTCCTGCCGTCCGTGAATGGCATAGTTGTAGCGAAAGGAGATCGAACCCGCTGGCGTCACCGCCACATATAGCCCGTCGCGGTCGTTCACTTTGTAAAGCTTGGATTGTGGTTTCAGATTGCGCAGCTTGGTATCGGTGAGCACTTCAAAGCGTCTTTCTGCCTCAAAATACCATGATCCGCATGCGTCAGTTTTCAGAGGCAATTCTATTTGTTATCAATGCCTTATGGATTTCCAATACCATGAGGCGGGCGATTTGGCTGTCATGGTACTGAGCCAGAGACATGGCATCAAGCAGCGGAATGCCCTTTTCCATGCCATGAAAAATTTCTTCTTGGACGTGCTAAACGGTGCCAGACAATGCAGCACCAAAAAACAAAAAAGCCCGCAATTACGCGGGCTTAGCTGCTATTTCATGCTCTTTGGTGCCGGTATTTACCAGACGCCAAATTATTCCCACTCGATTGTGCCCGGAGGCTTCGAGGTCACGTCATAGACCACGCGGTTGATGCCGCGTACTTCGTTGATGATGCGGGTTGCCGCATTACCAAGGAAGTTCATGTCGTAGTGGTAGAAATCGGCGGTCATGCCATCGACCGAAGTCACTGCGCGCAGGGCGCAGACGAATTCATAGGTGCGGCCATCGCCCATAACGCCCACGGTCTGGACCGGAAGCAGAACGGCGAATGCCTGCCAGATGGCATCGTAAAGACCAGCCTTGCGGATTTCATCAAGGTAAATCGCATCGGCTTCACGCAGGATTTCAAGTTTCTCGCGCGTGATGCCACCTGGGCAGCGGATCGCGAGACCCGGACCCGGGAATGGGTGACGGCCGATGAAGCTGTCCGGCAGGCCAAGTTCCTTGCCGAGCATACGCACTTCGTCCTTGAACAATTCGCGCAGCGGCTCGACCAGCTGCATTTTCATGCGCTCTGGAAGACCACCGACATTGTGGTGCGACTTGATCGTAACCGAAGGTCCGCCGGTAAAGGAAACGCTTTCGATGACGTCGGGATAGAGCGTACCCTGCACGAGGAAATCCGCGCCGCCGAGCTTCTTGGCTTCTTCTTCAAACACTTCAATGAAGAGACGGCCAATCGTCTTGCGCTTCTTTTCAGGATCGGTTTCGCCTTCCAGCTCGCCGATGAAACGATCAGCAGCATCAACGAGAATGAGCGGCAGATTGTAATGTTCGCGGAACATTTCAACGACCTGCGCAGCTTCGTTTTTGCGCATCAGACCGTGATCGACGAGGATACAGGTCAGCTGATCGCCAATGGCTTCATGCGCCAGAAGGGCTGCAACGGAGGAATCGACACCGCCGGAAAGCGCGCAGATAACCTTGCCGCTACCAACCTGCTTGCGGATCGCTTCGACAGCCTGTTCGCGGTAAGCGCCCATCGTCCAGCCTGGCTTTACACCGACAATGCGATGAACGAAGTTTTGAAGAAGCTTTGCGCCATCTGGCGTGTGCACGACTTCCGGATGGAACTGCACGCCGTAATATTTGCGCTTTTCATCAGCGATCGCTGCAAATGGTGCGTTTGGCGAGGTACCAATGATGGTGAAACCATCTGGCAGCGATGTTACGCGGTCGCCGTGGCTCATCCAAACCTGATGGCGTGTGCCCTTGGCCCAAATACCGTCAAACAGTGGGCTGTCCGACTGCACGTCGAGGAACGCACGACCGAACTCGCGATCATGGCCGCTTTCGACCTTGCCACCCAGCTGGGCGCACATGGTCTGTTCGCCGTAGCAGATACCGAGAACAGGGATGCCTGCGTCAAATACAGACTGCGGAGCACGCGGCGATCCGATATCGGTCGTCGAGTGCGGGCTACCCGAAAGGATAACGCCCTTCGGTGCAAGCCTTTTGAAAGCCTCTTCCGCTGACTGGAAAGGGACGATTTCACAATAGACGTTGGCTTCGCGCACGCGACGCGCAATCAGCTGCGTGACCTGGCTGCCAAAGTCGATGATAAGAATAGTGTCAGGATGTGCCGTGGTGCTCATGCGCAGCATCTAGATAAAAAGTGCCGGAAATGCAATGGACGAAGTGCCATGTTTCAACAATCGCGCATCGAAACAGCACCTATACTGACATATCCTTGTCAGGAAGTGTCAGCTCTCCTTCCAAAAGAGCCGCCTCCAATTGCTCAACGACACCAGCAATTTTTTCGTCAATGACATGGAGATACTCGGTCCAGTCACCGACATGACGCAATTCGCGCGCACCATCGGATATGCCACGCAGGCCGATAAGCCCTACGCCGAATGTCTGGCAGACGCGCAAGCAGGCAAATGTTTCCATATCGACCATGTCAGCATCGATATCGTCATAGGCTTTGCCGGAAACGATATTCGCACCTGTTGAAAGCGTAGCTGTTGGCAAATTCGGCATCAGGCAAGGCAGCGCAATCGATTTTGGCAGATCAAGAAATGGCGTGCGACCTTTCTCAAATCCCAGTGGTGAAGCATCCATGTCACGGTAGGCAACTGATGAGACCTGATAAACTTCTGTCTGTTCAAGCTTTGCTGATCCGGCAGAGCCGATAGAAATCACGAGATCAGGCAATTCGCCCTGCTGTTCCAGCACCGCCAGAACGCGCGTCAGATTGATCGAGGCTTCCACCGGCCCGACACCAATCATCAACGGCAAAAAAAGAGAACTTAAATACGGACCATATTCGGCTTCTGTAGCCATCACATACAGAAGACGTTTATCTGCAATCGTTCTGATCATCCCTGTAGCCCCTTGCGATCTTGAACAACCATCATTGTGCCTGTCATGGTCGCGATGAGACGCACTTCCGTGTCTGTGACAGCGAAAGCCTGTCCATCACTGACCATAATCGTTCGTCCGGGCTTGGTGACTTCGCCTCGGAACAGAAACCGATCACCTCTGCCTGGGGCGAGCAGATTGACCTTAAACTCGATTGTAAGCACCGCAGCCTCGGAAGGCATAAGGCTGAGTGCCGCATAACCGCAGGCCGAGTCCAGCGCTGCGGAAATGATACCTGCATGGAGAATGCCGTGCTGTTGTGTCAGCTCTTCCCGAAACGGCATCTCAACTTCTACAATACCGGGCTCGCAGCGGGTAAGCTCTGCACCGATCAACTTCATGGCTGCCTGTCGACCGAAACTTTCTTCGACGCGCTCCTTAAAATCAGGCTCCGCAATTCTGTGCGCTGGCATAAAGCTCCCTGAAGTCAGCCTCGTTTATGTAGAACACTCACATAAAACCCATCTGTGCCCGTTGACAATGGGGAAAATACACTACCTCGAGCCGGGAAAACAGGGGCAGTATCGCCAGCATCAGGAACAACGGCATTCCAGAGTTCGCGAGGCGAAGCTTCTTCGAAATTGCTGTTTTCAGCGAGGAAGCGCTCGACCTGCCTCGTATTCTCTTCCGCAAACAGCGAACAGGTTACATAGACCAGCCTCCCACCCGGCTTTACATAGTGTTTTGCGGCTTCCAGCACTTCATGCTGATCCTGCATACGACGTTCGAGCTGTTGATCGTTGAGACGCCATTTTGCGTCCGGCCTGCGCCGCCATGTACCTGAACCCGTGCACGGCGCATCGGTCAGCACGAGGTCCATGCGCTCGATCAGTGGTGCCAGCGCATCAAGATTGCCATGTATCTGCGTGTTGCGAACACCTGCACGCTGCAAGCGGTCGTTCATTGGCGAGAGGCGGGCGCGCTCAGCATCGTAAGCATGGACCTGCCCGCTGTTCTGCATGGCTGCTGCCAGCGCCAGTGTCTTGCCACCAGCGCCCGCGCAATAATCCAGCACTTGTTCGCCGGGTTTCGCACCCGCAAACAAAGCAGCGAGCTGCGACCCCAGATCCTGCACTTCAAACCAGCCATCAAGGAATGACTGATCCGTCTGGACATTGGGATGACGGCCAAGCGCTTCGATGGGCGGAATACGCAACGCCTGATTAATCAGCGGAGCCTTCGCAACGCCTGCTTTTTCCAATGCTTCGATGACGGCTTCTGGTTTGGCCTTGAGCAGATTGACGCGCAGATCAACCGGCGGGCGTGTGGAAAGAGCCGCAGCTTCTTCCACCCAGCGCTCACCAAACAGCTCTTCAAACGAAGGCACGCACCATTCAGGCACATCTGCACGAACATAGGCAGGCGCATCTGCAACATCGCGGCTTTCCCAAGCCTCGCGGCGGGCTGCTTCAATCACTTCCGGCGCAAATTTATCGCCGTCAAGCGCAGCATCAATTGCAGCGAAATCCATGCCGCCTTCGGAGACCAGCGCGCCAAAGGCCAGCGCGCGTGCATCATCTGCATCCATGCGCCAGGCGATGGATAGTTTTCGACGCAACGCATCATAAACAATATTGCCGATGACGGCACGATCACCCGCACCGGCAAAGCGGTGCGATGCACCCCAATCCTTCAGTGCATCGGAAGCCGGGCGCTTGCCCGCTTCAATATCGTTCAAAATCTCGATTGCCGCCTGAAGGCGTCCGCCAAGCCGCATTGCTGCTCCTTCATATTTGTTAAGTCGGGCATAGCCTTCATTGATGGGAAAAGGCAATCGGCAATTAGACCGTGTAGCGTTTTTACTGACCTTTAAATCAGAATGTGATTCCTTAAACTGATCCAGTTTTAAGGATGATGTTCTGAATGCAAAAGCAAAAAGCCGGAACAACTGTCCCGGCTTTTTAGATTGAACACTCTAGCGCTTACTCGGCTGCGGCGGTTGACTCTTCTTCAAGAGCGATCGTATTGGCTTCATAGCCATGCGCCTTTTTGAGCGCCGCCCGTACACCCGCTTCATAATCCGGATGGATGAGCTTGAAGTGGCCCAGCTGACGTTCAACGATGAAGCCCGGAACACCCGTCATTGCAGCGGCAATGTTGGAGAACAGGCGCAGCTTCTGGCCATCATCGAACAGGTTGAACAAAGCACGCGGCTGCGAATAGTCATCATTACCAATGCGATGATTATAACGATCTGCATTGCCGGTAATGCGCAGCGGTGGTTCCTTGGCTGATGGCTGCTCAACCGGACCGTTGAACGAGTTCGGCTCGTAATACGCATCCGGATTACCCGTTGCGATGCCGCCAAAAGTATTCATCTGACCATCGCGGTGATAGTGATGCACAGGGCATTTCGGCTGGTTCACCGGCATGTTTTCATAATGCGTGCCTAGACGATGACGATGTGCATCGGCGTAGGAGAACAGGCGAGCCTGCAACATCTTGTCCGGCGAATAGCTGATGCCCGGTACGATGTTCGACGGCGAGAATGCAGCGTTTTCAATCTCGGTGAAGTAGTTTTCCGCATTGCGGTTGAGCTCCATCACGCCAATATCGATTGGCGGATAGTCAGCATGTGGCCACACCTTGGTGAGATCGAACGGATTGTAAGGCGTTTTGTCGGCGTCCAGTTCCGGCATAATCTGCACCTGAACCTTCCACTTCGGGAATTCGCCCTTATCGATGGACGTGAACAGATCTTCCTGCGTGGACTCACGCGTGCGACCGATCACATGCTCGGCTTCTTCATTCGTCCAGTGCTTATGGCCCTGCAGGGTCTTGAAGTGGAACTTGACCCAGTAGCGCTCGCCCGCATCATTCCAGAAGGAATAGGTGTGCGAGCCATAACCGTTGATGTGACGCACATCTGTTGGCAAACCGCGATCAGACATGAGGATTGTCACCTGATGCAGACTTTCTGGCGAAAGCGACCAGAAATCCCACATAGCAGTAGAAGAACGCAAATTAGTCTTGGGATGACGCTTCTGGGTGTGGATGAAATCCGGGAACTTCAGCGGATCACGCACGAAGAAGACCGGCGTGTTGTTGCCGACCAGATCCCAGTTGCCTTCTTCGGTGTAGAATTTAAGCGCAAAGCCGCGAACATCGCGCTCAGCGTCAGCAGCACCCTGCTCACCGGCAACAGTCGAGAAGCGCGCCAGCATTGGCGTCTTCGCACCCGGCTGCAATGCCTTGGCTTTGGTATATTTCGAAATATCGCCAGTGATGGTCAGCGTGCCGAATGCACCCCAACCCTTGGCATGAACAACACGTTCCGGAATGCGTTCACGGTTCTGATGCGTCAGCTTCTCAATCAGCTGATAATCCTGCAGCAAGACAGGACCGCGCTCACCGGCGGTAAGGGAATTCTGGTTATCCGGAATAGGCGCACCAGCGCTTGTGGTCAAAATCGGACGGTCTGCCATGGGAATTTCCCTCCTAAAATAAATTGGTCGATCCAGCATTCAGCCTGGCTTTTGGCATGAGCAGCCCCGCTGCATCACGCTCTGGCTGGGTAACGAAGGCAGTTTAGACTTGTTCCAATAATAATCTCCAATTGCTTTTTGTGTTATTATTGATAGGATTTTCTTATCATGTTTACGATCAGACAAATGCGCTATTTCGATGCGCTCGCAAGCACCCTGCATTTCAGGAAAGCGGCTGAGCTGGCACATATTTCGCAACCTGCTCTCTCAGCACAGATTGCCGAAATGGAGGCTGTGGCGGGCGCATCCCTATTTGAGCGCTCGCAACGTAAAGTCATTATGACAGAGCTTGGCCGCGAGTTGCTGCCCGGCATTCGCACCATCCTGAAAGAACTTCATGCGCTTGAGGAAATTTCAGCGCAGAGCAAAGGGCTGCTGCAAACGCAATTGCGGCTGGGCATCATCCCAACAGTAGCGCCCTATCTGGTGCCGCATCTCATCCCGCTATTGCGAGACCGCCACCCGTCATTTCGCCTGCAATTGCGTGAAAGCGTGACAGCCAAGCTTCTCGACGAGCTTCACGCGGGCGAGATTGACGCCATCGTCGCTGCCCTTCCGATCATCGATGATCGCCTTGCACATCAGAAGCTTTTTGATGATCGCTTTCTGATCGCCACCTCCAGCAATGACCAGACGATCCTGTCCTCGCCCATGACGCAAGATAATGTTGCACTCGATCGCCTGCTATTACTTGAAGAAGGCCATTGTATGCGTGATCAGGCGCTGGCGGTTTGCTCGCTGCCACCACAGCGCCAGCTGGTCAAATACGGCGCGACCAGCATGACGACGCTTTTGCAGATGGTCAGCCATGGCATGGGTCTGACGCTGATCCCCGAAATTGCAGTGCGTGCTGAAGCGCGCAGCAATCATATGCGGATTGTGCCATTTGATGGTGAGCAGCCAAAACGCGAGATCGCCCTGTTCTGGCGCAGGCAAAGCAAACGCCGCAAGGACTTTCAGGCGCTTGCTGATTGCATTGTCGAAAGTGCAGGCCATCTGCTCATTGACGATGCGGAACTTGCCACACTGGCATGAAAAAGGCGGCCGTAAAGGCCGCCTTGATAAACCATTACATCCGGTATGGTATTACATGCCGCCCGGATAGTTCGGGCTTTCACGGGTGATCGCTACACCATGCGAATGGCTTTCGCGCAGACCGGCATTGGAAATACGCACGAAGGTTGCCTTTTCGCGGAATTCTTCCAGCGTCTTTGCACCGACATAGCCCATGGAAGCGCGCAGACCGCCAGCGAGCTGGTGCAGAACTGCCGAGATCGGCCCCTTATAAGCGACCTGACCTTCAATGCCTTCAGGAACGAGCTTCAGCTCATCACGGACTTCAGCCTGGAAGTAACGGTCTGCCGAACCGCGCGCCATGGCGCCAACCGAGCCCATACCACGGTAGGATTTGAACGAACGACCCTGATGCAGATAAACTTCGCCCGGGCTTTCTTCCGTACCGGCCAGCAATGAGCCAGCCATTGCAGCAACTGCGCCAGCGGCCAGTGCCTTGGCGAAATCGCCGGAGAACTTGATACCACCATCTGCGATCACAGGAATGTTGTGCTTGTGTGCAGCTTCGACAGCCGACATGATCGCCGAGAGCTGTGGCACGCCAACGCCTGCAACAATGCGCGTCGTGCATATCGAACCCGGTCCGATACCAACCTTGACCGCATCTGCACCCGCATCGATCAGCGCCTGTGTGCCGCCAGCGGTGGCAACATTGCCTGCAAGAATAGCGACATTCGGATAAGCCTTCTTGATGCGAGCAACTGCATCAAGAACACGCTGCGAATGACCATGAGCCGTATCGACCACGAGAAGATCAACGCCAGCATCGATCAGGCGTTCAGCACGTTCATAACCATCTTCGCCAACGCTCGTTGCGGCAGCAGCGCGCAAACGGCCCTGCGCGTCCTTCGCAGCATTTGGATTGAGCTGCGACTTTTCCATGTCCTTGACGGTAATCAGACCAACGCAACGGCCCTTATCGTCAACGACCAGCAGCTTTTCGATGCGATGCGCATGAAGAAGACGCTTGGCTTCGTCCTGATTGACGTTTTCGCGAACCGTGATGAGATTCTCACGGGTCATCAGTTCATAAATCTTCTGTGCCGGATCAGATGCAAAGCGCACATCGCGGTTGGTCAGAATACCGACGAGACGGCCCGGACCCTTGGTAGCGTTTTCAACAACCGGAATGCCGGAAATGCGATGCGCCTTCATAAGCGCCTGTGCATCGGCAAGTGTTGCGTCCGGTCCGATGGTGACAGGGTTCACAACCATACCGGATTCAAACTTCTTCACCTGACGGACTTCTTCAGCCTGACGTTCAGGGGTGAGATTGCGGTGAATAACACCAATACCGCCAGCCTGTGCCATTGCGATAGCAAGGCGCGATTCCGTGACCGTATCCATAGCGGCAGAAAGGAGTGGCAGGTTGAGTTCGATGTCTGCAGCAATGCGGGTGCGCAGATCAACCTGACCTGGCATCACTTCGGAATGGCCCGGCTGCAACAACACATCATCGAATGTGAGAGCGAGAGCGCCGGTGGGCGATTCCACGATTTTAGCCATTGCCAATTCCTTTGAATAAGAAAAGCCGCCTCTCCGGAATATGTTCGGGAGCAGCGACGTGTCTGGGTTACTAGGTTGAATTGGCACCGGCTGGTAACATGCTTATGACCAAATGGAAAGTCTTTTACTTACAAGTTTCAGTTACTGATAACGATTTCCATGATAAATCCTTCCCATAATTAAAGCGATTAGCCCGAAAGGGGCATTATGCGTAAATCGTATAGACGTGTTCCGCTCATTCGCCGGTCACGAGCCATGTGGTTGTCGTCACGCTTGTGGAAGCCAAGACTGGTATTCTGGTGCGGCGCAATTGCTATCGGATTGATCAGCGTTGGCTTTGCCCAGGCGGCAGATATTGCTCAGGACTGGTTCAAAGCAATCACCCACAGCAGCGAGAGTGGCTGGCGTAACTGGCTGCCACTCATCATCACGCCGCTTGGTTTCATGCTCTGTTCGTGGATCGCATTGCGTTATTTTCCCGGCTCCGGCGGCAGCGGTATTCCGCAAGCAATAGCGGCACGCCATCTGACCGACCCCGAAGACCGTTCATTATTGCTTTCCATCAAAGTGGCTTTCGGAAAAATCCTGCTGACAATTATGGGGCTTTTTTGCGGAGCATCTATCGGGCGTGAAGGCCCCACCGTCCAGATCGGCGCATCGATCATGTTACAATCCGCCCGCTTTGGCGGCATGGAACAAGCTCGCGGCCTGATCCTTGCGGGCTCAGCAGCAGGCATCGCGGCAGCTTTTAACACGCCGCTTGCGGGCATCGTCTTTGCCATTGAAGAAATGGGGCGTGCCTATGCTGCACGGACCAACGGGCTGGTTCTATCAGCTGTGATCCTTGCTGGCCTCGCATCACTTGGACTGGTTGGAAACTATAATTATTTTGGCCTGACAACCGTCACCGTTACCACACACATTGAATGGGTCTTGGTAATCGCCTGTGGCGTTATAGGCGGTGCCTTGGGTGCAATCTTCAGTGCACTGGCGCTGAATATTGCCAAGCAAACACGTCGGTTGATGCAGAAAGCACCATTGCGTAATAGCATCCTTTTTGCTGGCACATGCGGCTTTATCATTGCAATTGTCGGCATAGCATCAGGTGGAGCCACCTTTGGCACCGGCTATGATCAGGCTCGCAGTGCAGTTGAAGGCCTTTCACTCCCGCCCTTCTACTTTATAGAAAAGTTTCTTGCGGGACTGCTTTCCATGGCTTCCGGCATTCCCGGCGGTATCTTTGCGCCTTCGCTTTCAGTCGGCGCTGGCCTCGGTAGCACAATCGGTCTCGTGCTGGGAACGAGTGCCAGCCTTGCCGCGGTTTTAGGTATGGCCGGATACTTCGCCGGTGTCGTTCAAGCCCCGATGACAGCCTTTGTCATCATTCTGGAAATGACCGGTAACCATAATAATGTCATCCCGCTTATGTGCGCTTCCATGCTTGGCTATGGTACGGCACGGCTCATTTCGCATGAACCGCTATATCATGCATTGTCGCGCACTTTTGTGGCCGACGTGCTTCGTCAGCGTCGCGCAAAAGATAGAGCCTAGCGGCCTTTTTAATTCCAACATTTGCTCAGCACACGAACCGAGAGAAGCAAATGTTGGAATCAGGCCAGTAAATTTTTGAATCTGGTGAGGTTTGCGGATTTGAAGTTCTTAACCGTAAGTGCGACACAAATGATGGGAGCTTCAAATCTATAGTACTTGAGCGTCGAGCGCCCTCCTGGGCGCACAAAGGTCGCTCCAACACTCTATATTTACAGCATAATTTTACTTACAACTGATTCAATTTTAAGGAATTATGCTGTAATTATCGACTGATTATTCATTTCAGGGGGAGAAAAAATGGACAGACGTACATTCGCAAAAACGCTTGCAGGGCTTGGAACAATGCCCTTCATAGTCGGTCAGGCATCAGCGGCAGGTAGGGGAGACCAAGATATGCTGGAACTTATGGGCGGAAGCATCAGTGATGTTCCGGGAATCAAACTCGGCCATCACACGCTGACAAAGCGCCCGACAGGCTGCACGGTTCTGCTCTGCGAAGAAGGTGCAACTGCTGGCGTCGATGTGCGCGGCTCAGCCCCCGGAACCCGCGAAACCGACCTTCTTGACCCCATCAATTATGTTCAGCAGGTACAGGCCATTCTGCTATCTGGTGGCAGTGCCTATGGCTTGAGTGCCGCGACTGGCGTTATGCGCTATCTTGAAGAGAATAATCTCGGTTTCAAGATCGGCAAAGGCGTTGTGCCAATTGTACCAGCAGCGATCCTCATGGATCTCGGCGTCGGTGATTTTTCCATCCGCCCCGATGAAGAGGCGGGTTATCTTGCCTGTAAGGCCGCGAAAGCAGAAGCATCCGGCGAAGGCAATATCGGTGCAGGTGCAGGTGCCACCGTCGGCAAAATGTTCGGCATGGACTACGCCATGAAAGGCGGCCTCGGCACGGCAAGCTACAAGGTGCCGGGCACCGAAGTCGTGGTCGGCGCGATTGTTGCGGTCAATGCTGTTGGCGATGTCTATGCGCCCAATTCGCAGCAAATTCTAGCGGGCGCGCGTAATGAAGACGGCAAGGGCTTCCGCAATATCATGGATTCGATCATGCAGGGTCGCAATGTCGTCAAGTCTGGCGGCGCCAACACCACCATTGGTGCAATTGCAACCAACGTCCCTTTCAACAAGGCAGAACTTAAGAAAATCGCCGGTATGGCGCATGATGGCTTTGCGCGAACGATTAACCCGATCCACACAATGTGGGATGGCGATACCATCTTTGCGCTCTCGACAGGCAAGGCAACTGGTGTTGAAGCTGATGTAACGGCTATTGGTGCGATTGCCGCAACCGTGATGGCACAGGCCGTTGCCCGTGCGGTGACGCAGGCTGAAAGTCTGCCAGACCTAAACCTGCCCGCCCATCGGGATTATGTTTAGAGCGCATCCCGAAAAGTGCGAAGCGGTTTTCGGAAAAAGATGCGCGTAAAAATAATTGGATAGAGCATTTCCAATGACTCAATCAAAACAGGAAATGCTCTAGAGCGCCGATCTGATCCAATCAGATCAAAGCCCGCTCTCAAGCATAAGTCCTATTGGATTGAAACGAGGGTCGACCTGATGGAAAGGGATCGATCCTCCAAACGGAAAGTTCTCGATAACCACATCAACACGCAGCAATTGAAACAGTCCGCAATATACGCGATAGGAGAAGTCGCAGTAGATTGATTTTCATCTGAAAAACGGGGTCGGGCACGGTATGACAGGCAATTCCCTCAAATTCGGCACAAGCGGCCTTCGAGGCCTAGCAACCGAGCTCAACGGATTGCCTGCCTATGCCTATTCGCTTGCTTTCGTTAACATGCTGGCAGCAAAAGGCAGCATGCATCCGGGCGATAAGGTTTTCGTCGGCCAGGACTTGCGGCCCTCCAGCCCCGACATTGCAGCCCTCACAATGGGCGCCATCGAAGATGCCGGTTTCAAGCCTGTCGATTGCGGCGTGCTACCCACCCCAGCTCTCAGCTATTTCGCGATTTCGCAGAACGCGCCCTGCATTATGATCACTGGCAGTCATATTCCGGATGATCGCAACGGGCTTAAATTCTATCGTCGCGATGGCGAGATCGATAAGGATGATGAAGCCGCAATCAGCGTGGCCTACGCAAAGCTTCCGGCAGACCTTGCACCACGCAAAGCAACAAATCTTCCCGTAAGCGCAGAAGCGCTCGACGCATATGCAAAACGCTATACCAAGCTTCTTGAAGCAAAAAGCCTTTCCGGTTTAAAAGTCGGCGTTTATCAGCATTCGTCGGTTGCACGCGATCTTCTGATGAAAGTCCTCAATGAATTGGGCGCTGATGCGGTCGCTCTGGGCCGTTCCGATGTTTTTGTACCTGTCGATACGGAAGCGCTGCGCCCTGAAGATATTCAGCTCCTTGCGAACTGGGCCAAACAGGATCGTTTTGACGCCATTGTCTCGACTGACGGTGATGCGGATCGTCCACTGATTGCCGATGAGCACGGTGAATTTGTGCGAGGCGATCTTGTCGGCGCGATTACGGCGGCATGGGCTGGCGCTGATACAATCGTCACACCCGTAACGTCGAATGCAGCACTGGAAGAATGCGGAAAATTTGCCCGCGTGCTGCGTACCCGCGTCGGCTCGCCCTATGTCATTTCAGGCATGGAACAAGCTTTGAGCGAAAAAGCCAATGCAGTCGTCGGCTTTGAAGCCAATGGTGGCGTGCTTCTCGGCAGCACGGTTGAAAAATCAGGCCATGCACTTTCAGCGCTGCCGACACGCGATGCGCTTCTGCCTATTCTGGCCTGCCTTTGCACGATGAAAGAAACGCAGAAACCTCTTTCTGAAATCGCGAAAAGCTATGGGTTCCGTGTGGCCTTGAGCGATCGGCTGCAGGACGTACCGCAGGAAAAAAGCGCGGCCTTTCTTTCCGTCATTACGCAGGAAGACGCGCGCATTCATCTTTTCCCGACCAGCGATAACGTTATACGGCTTGAAACAATCGACGGCGTGAAGCTGTTTTTTGCGTCAGGCAATGCGGTGCATTATCGTGCATCAGGCAATGCGCCGGAACTTCGCTGTTATGTCGAAGCCTCTGATGCAGAACAGGCCGCAAAACTATTGACCATGGGACTTGAAATCGCCCGCAACGCAACGAAGGATGCAAACAGCAAATGAGCTTTATTCCGGTTATAATTAGCGGTGGCTCAGGCTCCAGACTTTGGCCGCTTTCGCGTGACGCACATCCCAAGCCATTTATCGAACTGCCTGATGGCGGTACGCTGATCGGCAAAACCTATGCGCGCGCGTCGCATCTTGATGATGTGGATCAGATTCTCACTGTCACCAACCGCGATTTTCTGTTCCTGACGCTCGATGCCTATGCTGCTGCCGGCGCACGCAAAATCGAAAATACGTTTTTGCTTGAGCCGCTTGGGCGGGACACGGCACCGGCTGTGGCACTCGCCGCCCTTCAGGCGGTAGCTGCTTATGGCGAAAACACCGTCCTTCTGGTCATGCCTGCAGATCATCTGATCGAAGATGAAGCCGCATTTGCTGAAGCCGTCAGCAAGGCCCGCTCCATTGCCGAAACAGGCCGTATCGTCACCTTCGGCATCGTACCTGATCATCCGGAAACAGGCTTTGGCTATATCGAAGTTGACGGTACCGATGTTCTTCGTTTTGTCGAAAAGCCCGATGAAATAACCGCTCAGTCCTATGTGGACGGTGGTCGCCATTACTGGAACTCCGGCATGTTCTGCTTCCAGGCAGCCACAATGATTGCCGCCATGCAGGTTCATGCACCAGAAGTCTTTGCTGGTGCAAAGGCAGCCCTTGAAGCAGCCCGTCGCGGAAGCAACGGCGAAACCAAAACGCTTGAGATTGCCAAAGATCAGTTTGCGGCCACACCTGCCATTTCCATCGACTATGCCGTCATGGAAAAGGCGCAGAATATCGCCTGTATCCCGGTTTCCTGTGGCTGGTCAGACATTGGTTCATGGGCTGCAATGGCCGACCTCGTGACACCGGATGCTGAAGGCAACCGCCTGCGTGGCGAAACAGTGCTCGAAGATACAACCGACAGCTTCGTTCTTTCGGAAACACGTCTCGTCAGCCTCGTCGGCGTTCACGACCTGTTGGTTGTCGATACGCCGGACGCGCTGCTGGTCGCCCATCGCGACAAAGCACAGGACGTCCGCAAAGTGTTCAACAAGCTTCGTGCGAAGGGCCATGAGGCTGCGAAACTGCATCGCACCGCGCATCGTCCTTGGGGAACCTATACCGTTCTCGAAGAAGGCGATGGCTTCAAGATCAAGCGCATCGAGGTGAAATCAGGCAGCCGCCTCAGCCTTCAGGCGCATCATCACCGTTCCGAACACTGGATCGTTGTTTCAGGCACAGCCAAAGTCACCAATGGCGACCGGGAAATCCTGCTGACGACCAACCAGTCGACCTATATTCCGTGCGGCTTCAAACACCGTCTGGAAAACCCTGGCATTCTGCCGCTGGTACTGATTGAAGTGCAGAGCGGAGAATATCTGGGCGAAGACGACATCGTTCGTTTTGACGATGTTTACGGTCGCACCTGATCCAAAGCGTGTTACGCGAATTGTGATCTGGATCATTAGAGCGCCGTGCGCCCTTCCGGGCGCACAAATGGTGGTTCTTCGCGCTCGCGAATCCGCTATAGTCGCTGCATGACGATCCAGCACTTAAGTGAAACCATTATCAACCAGATTGCCGCTGGCGAGGTGATTGAACGCCCTGCCAGCGTAATCAAAGAGCTAGTCGAAAACGCTATTGATGCGGGCGCAACCCGTATTGAAGTCGTAACGGCCGGTGGCGGCAAGACACTGCTGCGTGTCACGGATAATGGTTCAGGCATTCCGTCAAATGAATTGCCACTGGCGGTTTCACGGCATTGCACGTCGAAGCTGACCGATGATGTGCATGATATCCGCGCGCTCGGTTTCCGTGGCGAGGCCCTGCCCTCAATCGGCTCCGTGTCTAAACTGACACTGAAATCCCGCCCACAGGATGCGGAATCAGGATTTGAGGTTGCAGTCAATGGCGGACATCTGGACGGCCCTCGCCCGTCAGCACTGAACCGCGGCACCATCGCAGAAGTGCGCGATCTCTTTTATGCGACGCCTGCACGTCTCAAATTCATGAAGACGGACCGCGCCGAAGCGACAGCCATTACCGATGTCGTAAAGCGCATTGCCATCGCTTTCCCGCATGTCAGGTTTTCGCTGGCAGGCACTGACCGGACGCCGCTTGAACTTCCGGCAACCGGCACCGGCGCTGAAGCCACGCTTGAGCGGATCGGGCAGATTCTCGGTAAGGAGTTTTCCGAGAATGCGCTGCATATCGATGCCGAACGCGATGGCATCCGACTGGCCGGATTTGCCGGTATTCCCTCATTCAATCGCGGCAATGCACTGCATCAGTTTGCCTATGTGAATGACCGCCCTGTTCGCGATAAGCAGATTTTCGGGGCGCTGCGTGGTGCTTATTCCGATGTCATCGCACGCGACCGCCATCCAGTGGCAGTTCTCTTCCTCACCCTTGACCCTGCCCTTGTCGATGTCAATGTGCATCCCGCCAAAGCAGACGTGCGTTTCCGCGATCCGGGTCTGGTGCGCGGCCTTATCGTAGGCGCGATCAAGCAGGCGCTTTCACAATCCGGCATCCGCCCGGCAACCAGCGGCGCAGAAGCGATGTTGCAGGCGTTCCGTGCAGAGGGGTTTCAACCGCGCCCTGCAACCAACAATTATGCAGCGCCGGCGTGGCGTCCAACGACAACAGCCACTCCGAGAACCGAATGGTCGCCGCAGACGGCCCATCCGGCGCATAAGCCGCTTGAATTTGATAGCCCGCTTGCGTTTCATGAGGACGAGCAGGCTACGATTGCAACTATCACAATGCCTGCTGCCGATGCACGCGCGACAATCGCTGAAGCGTCGGTCGAGCAGATGCAGAAGCCGCTGGGTGCAGCACGCGCTCAGATTCACGAAAATTATATCGTCTCTCAGACCGAAGACAGTCTTGTGATCGTTGATCAGCACGCGGCACACGAACGGCTTGTCTATGAAGCCTTGAAGAATGCGCTGCATTCGCGTCCGATCGCAGGGCAAATGCTGCTTATTCCAGAAATCGTCGATCTTCCCGAAGAGGATGCCGAACGGCTCGCAGCGCATTCCGAAACGCTGGCAAAATTCGGGCTTGGCATAGAGCAGTTTGGCCCCGGTGCTATCGCAGTCCGTGAAACGCCCGCCATGCTGGGCGAAATGAACGTGCAGCAGCTCATCCGCGATCTGGCCGATGAAGTTGCCGAACATGATACGTCCGATGGTCTCAAAGCTATGCTCAACCATGTTGCGGCGACTATGGCGTGCCATGGTTCCGTGCGCTCGGGTCGTCGTTTAAAGCCTGAAGAAATGAACGCGCTTCTGCGCGACATGGAGGCAACGCCCGGCTCCGGCACATGCAATCACGGACGCCCAACCTATATTGAGCTGAAGCTCACCGATATTGAACGATTGTTCGGAAGGCGCTAGAACATTTCTGAGATTAGAGCGCCTTTCGATCTGTCTCAATCAGATCGGCGCTCTAAAACCTATTTACACGAAGCATAATCTTATCGATCCTCGTTTCACTCCGGTAGGATCATGCTCTGAGGAACTACAAAATGAACAGATTTGAATCCCCGCGCTCGTCAGAAGCAGTGCTGCGTTATCTCGACGGCGATTTTGAAATCGTAAAGCACGGCTCTTATGTTGTCTGCGCGGTTACAAGCACACAAATTCCGCTCGACGAGCTGAAATATTGGAGCGTTGCTCGCCAGGAAGCCTATGCAACGGGCCTTATTTCCTATGAGCGTGAGCTTGAACTCAATCCCGAATTGCGCAGCCGCAAGAAAGCTTAGAGCATTTCCGGCTTTCATTGAATCGTTGAGAATGCGCTATCGAACTATTTTTGCGCACATTTTGTTCCGCAAACCGCTTCCCAGTTTTCGGGATGCGCTCTAAATCGAGCGGACCTTGAAACGCTCGATTGCCGTATCAAGAATACGGCCAATTGCGTCTTTGCGTTCAAATGCCAGATCAACATCCAGCACGGCAAGATTTCGAATAAACGCATTCGGAACGTCGCTCATTGTTACAAGGCGCACATGATCCTTGGCTGTCGTGATCAGACCGACCCCAAGCTTTTCTGCCGTTTCGATCAGCTTGGCGATATCATCCGGTTGATAGCTATAGTGATCGGGGAAGGTTTTCCCTTCCGCAACTTCGCCGCCCGCCTGCTGCACACTTGCGAAAAACTTGGACGGATTGCCGATTCCCGCAAAAGCCAGCCAGCGATTGCCTGCTACGTCAGCCGATGATGAAGGCTGCAACTGCGCCTCATAGACGGCACGCCCGGCACGCGAAGCCTGTCGAACGACAAAATCGGCTTCTGCACCCTTGCCGATTCGCAGAACAGCGTCTGTCTTGCGCATCTGATCCGTCAAAGGAGCACGCAATGGACCAGCCGGAATGACTTTGCCATTTCCAATACCGCGTGTTGAATCCACCACCAGCAGAGAAAAATCCGTATGCAGGCGCGCGCTCTGAAACCCATCATCCATGATGATGAAATCGCAGCCGCGCTGATGCAATTCCAACGCCGATTTTAGCCGATCCGGGCAAAGCGCCACTGGAGCATGTCGTGCAAGCAGTAGCGGTTCGTCACCGACATAGCGCGCGCTATCCGCAGACGGGTCAACGATATGCAGGCCCTTGTAATTGCCGCCATAACCGCGCGAAACGATGCCGGGATGCAGGCCGCGTTCCTTTGCAGCTTTTGCAAAGGCAATAGCGGTCGGTGTTTTACCAGCACCGCCGACCGTGAAATTACCGATACAAAGAACAGGTGCAGGGACTTTGGGTGGCTCGGCTTTAAGAAGCCTGTGACCCGCAACGGCTCCGTAAATCCAGGATAGCGGCGCCAGACCATAAGCACGCCAGTTAGGCTTATCCCACCAGAAGGGTGGTGCCTCGCTCGCCATGCTCAGATGCCGCCATTGATGAACGGCACTTCACTGCGATTGCCCGGTAACTGCGCCTGCAGGATCAGCGGCTGAATGAAGGGTTCTAGCGAGCTCAGAGTACGATCGAGCGCACCGCGCATATCCTTCACCGTATTCGCACCGGCGGTGATCATGCTGCGCAGATGCTGCGGATTGTTGAAAAGGAAATTGATCGCGCCAGCGAGCATGTTGCGATCCTTCACCACGCGCGCGCCACCGTTTTTGATGAGACGCTGGAAAGATTCGCGGAAGTTCTGAACATTCTTGCCTGTGAGTACGGCTGTCCCCATCATGGCGGGCTCTAGCGGATTGTGCCCACCTTCCTTGGTCAGCGAATTGCCGATAAAGGCGATTTCGGTGAGCTGCAGATAAAGGCCCATTTCACCAATCGTATCGCCGAGCAGAATATCCGTATCCGCTTCAATCACATCGCCACGGCTGCGTGCTGCAACTTTCAGCCCCTTTGCGCCAAGCATGGCTTCGATTTCCGGTGCCCGATTTGGATGGCGAGGGACAATGATTGTAACAAGACGCGGATAGCGCACTTTCAACATTTGATGCACTTCGGCAGCGATTTCTTCTTCACCATCGTGCGTGGAGATCGCAGCCCAGGTCCGCCGTCCGGCAATCTGGCGCTGCAATGTTGCGAGCGCTGCCGGATCAGCAGGTGCGGGCGCCGTATCAACCTTTAGATTACCCGAAACGCTTACGGGTCTTGCGCCAAGCGCGCGGAAGCGATCACCGTCAAGCTCGGACTGCGCAATCACATGCGCGAAATTTTCAAACAGTGCCTCGGCAAGTTCCGGTCGTTTCTGCCATGCGGCAAAGGATCGATCCGACAGGCGACCGTTAACGAGTACCTGTGGGATATGGCGCGCGCCAAGCGAAAGAACCGTTGCGGGCCAGATTTCCGACTCACAGCCGATTGCGAGATCTGGCTTCCAGTGATTGAGGAAATTGTTGACGGCGGGTTGCAGATCAAGCGGTGCATATTGATGGATGACCTGATTGCCCAGCTGATCGGCAACGAGCTTGGCGGACGTGACCGTCCCCGTCGTCATGACGATATGAATGCCGGTTGCAGCAATGCTTTCGATCAGCGGCGTCATCGCCACCGACTCACCCACACTTGCAGCATGAGCCCAGATGACTGGGCCTTGCGGTCTTGCAATGGACGTCTTGCCGTAGCGCTCGCCGCGCCGCACACGCTCTTCCTTGCCCCGCGAGGCGCGATAGGAAATGTAAGTTCCGATGAATGGATAGGCGGCAGAGCCGAGCATACGATAGGCCGACAGCATGTTTCGTGCCCAACGTTCACTCATTTGCTCGTCTCCAATGCGCCATAGGCCTTGGTCGTCGCGTCATTAAGCTGGCGCGTCAGTTCCATGCGCTTTTCTTCCAGTTCTGCCTCATCGGCATTTGCATCCACCCAGACCGGCTCTCCGTAGACTATTGTCGAACGTCCAAATGGCAATGGAATTGTGGTCTTGTCCCACGTCTTCTGAAGGACATGATTGCGAGAAAAAGCATAAGCGCAAGGCATAATTGGCCGACCTGACAATTTGGCCAGCAAAATAATTCCTTCGCCCGCTTCACGCGCTTTGCCATGGGCAATATCGGCAATCATCGAAACCGATTGCCCTTTTTTTAATGCGTTTTTAAGTGTGAGCAGTGCGCGCGCGCCACCCTTTTTGGCGGAGTTTCCTTCGCCACGGCCACCGGAACCGCGCACAGTGATGAAGCCGAATTTTTCGGCAACACGCGCATTCAGCTCAGCATCCGCACTCCGCGAGAACATTGCCACAACTTCGAGATTATGCGGGCGCACGGCAGCCGCCATAATGTGCTGGCCATGCCAAAAGGTAACGATCGAAGGGCTGTTCTCGATCAAAAAGACTTTGGGGTCAGCGGAACCCTTAATAAGTGGGTTCGTCACCTTCACGAATTTCATATAGCTGGAAATCAATTGTACCAATGCCGAGCGGACAAAGGCAGAGCGAGCGAGTGGGCCGCGAATGCGACGCCACAACCGCTTGCCAGCACTGTCTGAACGGGTACGTGCACCGGTCTTCACCGGGGCATCTTTTTCCTGAGCCATATGATCTTCGCGCGGTACAGACAAAAGGCGCTTATTCCGCCTTCAGGTCTACGCCTTCCGGGTCCAGCAAGCGGTGCAGATGCACAATGAAATAACGCATATGAGCGTTGTCTACTGTCTGCTGCGCCTTGGACTTCCAGGCCGTCTTTGCAGATTCGTAATCTGGATAAATCCCAACGACATCGAGATTGTCGAGATCGCGGAACTGGACGGTTCCGAGCTTGGTCAGCTCACCGCCAAATACCAGATGAAGAAGCTGCTTTTTGTCGCCTTCGGCACTCATGACAATATCCCTTGAAACAAACCTATTCGCCGCATGATTAGCTCAATGGCCAGTCCGCGACAACACTCAACATTTCCTGCAAAAGGTTTCCGCTAGAGGCTACCAGCGCACCATGCTGCAGCGTCGGCCCACCATAGATGAGAGGCTCAGCACCATCGGTCAAGAGTGCCCCGCCCGACTCACTCAGAATGAGATCAGCTGCGGCCAAGTCCCAATCATGTGAATTTGGCCGAATGAAGGTACCGGCAATATCACCCCGTGCAACCATCGCAATGCGATATGCAAGAGAAGGCACATATGGGTGCAAAATCACGCGATCACGCCACGCTTCTGGCAGAATTTCGACCATTCTTTTTGCCGAAGCCATGGCAATTTTATGGCCATCTTGTGGCAAACGGGTACTTATCGGCAAACCGTTCTGCGATGCACCAAACCCTTTGCCCGCTTCAATGACCTCATTAAGCACTGGACATTGCAAGACACCGGCAATCGGCTTGCCGTCTTCCACAATCGCCACACTCACGCACCATTGGGACTGGCCACCGATATAAGCGCGCGTGCCGTCGATGGGATCGATTACAAATGCGCGTCGTCGTTTCGCAGCCACCCGGTCATCCGCGGTTTCTTCAGAAATCCAGCCATAATCGGGACGCGCTTCAAGCAGCACTTCCTTGAGATAGCGATCAACCGCGAGATCGGCTTCACTGACCGGCGACTGCCCGTCTTTCAGCCAGACCTCCGGCGACTGCCCGAAATAGCGCATGGCAATACGGCCTGCCTCTCGCGCCGCATGGCGCAGAAGTTCAAGCTCGTTCTGGATATCTTTTCGTTTCTCAATTTCCGGCAAGGGTCATGCCTTCGATCACGAGGGTGGGTGCAGTCATCCCGAAATTCCGATCAATGTCGGATGCAGGCGTCATATTGAGGAACATATCCTTGAGATTAGAAGCAATTGTGACTTCACTCACAGGATAAGCAAGTTCGCCATTCTCAATCCAGAAGCCCGATGCACCGCGACTATATTGGCCGGTAATCATGTCGACGCCCTGCCCGAAAACTTCCGTCACATAGAAACCTGTTCCCAAAGACCGGATCAGGTCTTCCGGCGTTTCCGAGCCCGGCTCGATCGCAAAATTGGTTGAGGCAGGCGACACGCCGGAGCCCGAACGCACGCCACGACCATTGCCTACAAGGCTCAGCTCGCGGGCGCTCGAACCGGAGAGCAGCCAATGATTAAGTACACCGTTTTCAATCATCGTAAGCGGCTGGCCTTCAATACCTTCGCCATCGAACGGACGCGACGAAGAACCACGAACCCGCAACGGGTTATCCGTAACGCGGATACCTGATTTCAAAATCTGTTTGCCGAGACTGTCACGCAGAAAACTGGTCTTGCGGGCAACCGATGCACCATTGATAGCGCTGGCAAGATGGGCTGCAATACCGCGCGCCAGACGCGGATCGAAAACCACATTGACCGGACCGGTTTTGGCCTGCCGTGCGCCCAGACGACGAACTGCGCGTTCACCCGCGCGTCGGCCAATATTTTCAGGCGTATCAAGATCAGCAAAATGAAGGCGGGAGCTGAAATCATAATCCCTCTCCATCTTGGTGCCTTCGCCTGCAATCGCGGATACCGAACGACCAAAACGCGTGGCGGCATATTCGCCTGCGAAACCCGAGGACGTGACCAGCACAAGGCCACCCATGCTGCTCGAAGCGCCTGCGCCGCCGGAATTGGTGACACCTACAACCCCGCGCGCCGCCTCTTCTGTGGCAAGTGCATCAGCCGTCAGGCGTGCTGTGTCGATCTGTGTCGCGTCAAAAAGATCGAGATCGCGCGGCTGCTTAACCAGAAGCGAAGGATCGGCCAATTGCTCAAAGGGGTCTTCCGGCGCGACCTTCGCCATAGCAACGGCACGCTCAGCCAATCTGTCGGGATCGCTGCCCGCATTTGCAGAAACACTGGCAATTCGGCGACCTACGAAAACGCGCAATGAAAAATCGTCGCTTTCCGACGATTCGGTTCCCTCTACCTTGCCAAGACGAACCGACACGCTGACCGAACGGGCACGGATCACAACTGCGTCAGCATGATCGGCACCGGCACGCTTTGCAGCGGCAACAAGCTGCGCTGCACGGTCGACAAGTTTACCCGGCGAATTATCTGAAATCATTATATAATCCAAGACTGAGAGGCTAAGAAGGCGCCAGAATGGAGCCACGCTATGTAAACAGCCGTAATCGGAATTTGCAAAAACTTATGTCAAATTATTCGACATCGGACTGATTAGAGCCATATCGTACTCCTATATTGCCGAAATGCTGGGGCTTCAAGGCAAGCCCTCACATTCTTCGAATTCCAAAGCATAACCCAAGAGCATAAAATGGTCGCAACTGGCGGAAGTCTCTACTTACAGGCTCTGATGATTCTGGGTGGTGCAATTATTGCGGCGCCCCTCTTCAAGCGGCTTGGGCTCGGCACAGTTCTGGGCTACCTCGCAGCCGGCATCGTGATCGGTCCAGTGGCGCGCCTGATCTCGGACGGCGAAGAACTGCTGCATTTTTCGGAACTCGGCGTCGTTTTTCTTCTGTTCATCATCGGCCTTGAACTGAAGCCTTCGCGCCTATGGGCTTTGCGACATTCAATTTTTGGATTGGGCGCTGCACAGGTTCTGCTGACTGGATCAGCCCTTGCAGCCTTGGGCGTCTATCTGGCGGGATTAAGCACGGAAGCAGCTATCATCATCGGATTTGGCTTGGCACTTTCTTCAACAGCCTTTGCCATGCAGGTGCTGGAAGATCGTGCAGAAACGAACCAGAAGCATGGACAGCGCGCTTTCGCGATCCTGTTGTTTCAGGATCTCGCAATCGTCCCGATTCTTGCGATCATTCCTGCGTTGTCGCCCAACGAACCCTCGCAAATGACTGCAGGGTTTCATTTGGCAACAGCCATTGCAGCGATTGCAGCCCTTGTCATCGCGGGTCGCTATCTGATCAATCCGATGTTCCGGATCATTGCCAATACGGGTGCGCGCGAAGTCATGATCGCAGCAGCGCTGTTTGTTGTGCTTGGATCGGCAAGCCTGCTGGAATCAGCAGGTCTTTCCATGGCTATGGGTGCATTCATTGCGGGCGTTCTGCTCGCAGAATCATCCTATCGGCATGAGCTGGAAGCAGACATCGAACCATTTCGCGGTATTTTCCTCGGCCTGTTCTTTGTCGCTGTCGGCTTGTCCCTCAATCTGAGCGTTATCCTACAGTATTGGCAGACAATCCTGATCGCGGTTCCAATCTTCATGATTGTGAAAGCGGCGATTACCTATGTGCTGTGCCGCATCTTCCGTTCAAACCACAATGATGCGATCCGCGTGGCATTCCTGCTGCCGCAGGGAGGCGAGTTTGCCTTCGTGCTGTTTTCAGCCGCCGCCGCGGCTGCGGTGATTTCCAATGCACTGAGTTCAGAACTGGTTGCGGCCGTTACCGTTTCGATGGCGCTGACCCCGCTTTCAGTTGCCATTGGCTCGAAACTGCTGATTAAGGACAAGACGGAAGATGTCATCGAAGAGAACTTCGAAGGCGCTGGCTCTGACGTTCTGATGATCGGCTTTTCGCGTTACGGACAGATTTCCGCGCAGATATTGCTCGCTGGTGGCATCGACGTGACTGTTATCGACAACTCGCCCAACCGTGTGAGAGCTGCGGGCAAGTTCGGCTTCCGTATTTATTTCGGTGACGGCACCCGCAAAGACGTGCTTGAAGCCGCCGGTATCCGCCATGCCAAGATTGTCGCTGTCTGCACGCATAAGAAGGAGATTACCAACCGGATCGTCAATCTGATCCAGTCGGAATATCCAGATGTACGTCTGTTTGTGCGGTCTTATGATCGTGAACATACGCTGCAGCTGCGTGCTCAGGGCGTGGAATATGAACTGCGTGAAACCTTTGAATCAGGGCTGCTTTTTGGCCAGCGCACGCTGGAAGGGCTTGGTCTGTCTGAGGCCAACGCCTATGCTATTCGCGAAGATGTGAGGCAGCGTGACGAAGACCGACTGCATGTTCAGGCTTCGGAAGGCATTATGGCCGGCCGCCATCTGCTGTTCAACAAGCCGGTAACGCCTGAACCTCTGGTGAAGCCAACCCGCGAAGGCCAGCGCATCGATAAGGCTGGCGACAATATCGATGCGGTTGCAAATGTTGATGAGGGTACGCCGTCAGCGGCAGTTGCGGCTGAATAATGCACTTCCGGCAAAAGTGCGAAGCGGTTCCAATGATTCAGTATTCGCTGAAACCGCTCTGAGCTCAGGAAGCGGCGGCTTTAGGCTTGCCGCTTAAAACCGTATCGAGTGCGATCTTCAGTTCTTCGCGGATATCGACGCTTTGCGACAGAATCTGCTCGAATTTCAGGAAGTCGAGCAGGCCAATCCGTTCAACATTCGGACGCAGGAAAATATGCGGCGGACGATTGCGGAACTTGTTCTCGATTATCGAGCACATGGTTAGCTGGTTTGCACCCATCACCGCTTCAATCGTTGTCGGCATGTAATCATCAGGGCCAACAGGCGCACCCACGACGTCGATGCCAATAACAATATCGGCTTTATCGAACAGGAGATCGAACGGAACCGGATTAAGCAATCCGCCATCAACCAGAATGCGTCCACCACGGCGCACGGGCCGGAAGACAGGCGGAATGGCGCAGGAAGCAGCAATCGCCGAGCGCAGATCACCCTGCTCGATATTCAGCTCAAGTGCTGCGTGAAAATCCGAGGCCGTGATGCTCATCGGGATTTTCAGCTCTTCCACATTCTCCGGCAGAGAAGCAGGAAGGAAAACTTCCAGAATCTTTTCAATGTTGAACTGGCTTACGCGGAAGCCGCCTTTCAGCAGCTCCACCCAGCGTTCAGGCCGCGCCTGCCACATGCGGCGCGCGACTTCCGAACGGCGATTAAAAATCGCCGCCATATATTCGTGAATTTCCTTGCCGCTCATGCCGTTTGCCATTCCGGCACCGACAATCGAGCCGATGGATGAACCGGCAATGGCCACCGGCTTGATGCCGAGTTCATCCAGCACTTCGATAATATGGATATGCGCGATACCGCGAGCACCGCCGCCGCCAAAGGCGACCGCAATACGCGGAGATGTGGGTATGCTTATATCCATGAAGCTTTCCTCACGGCGTATTGGAGCGCTTCCATGACGCGCTCCAATATTTGTTTTACCTGGGTGTTAGGACTGCGCAGGCCCGAAAATCAGAATTGCAGGTTCTGCTTCCAGAAGCTTTTTGGCAATAGCCTTCACCTGATCGAGCGTCACCGCATCGATCAATTCAGCGCGCTTGT
Organism: Brucella sp.; assembly: GCF_032066345.1. NCBI lineage: Bacteria > Pseudomonadati > Pseudomonadota > Alphaproteobacteria > Hyphomicrobiales > Brucellaceae > Brucella > Brucella sp. The sequence continues at coordinate 14,638 of NZ_DAMBKZ010000023.1, read as the reverse complement.
CGATATATTCACGATCAAGACCAGCTTCCTGAAGACCAACAAGCGTGTCGGCAATCGACACCGAAGAATCGAGATTGTTCACCGCATAAGAGCCTTTGAGATAGCTCTTGGCAGCTTGAAGCTCCGCTTCTGTCGGACCGTCATTTGCCATGGCTGCGACCTGTTCACGGATGATCTTCAGCGATTCCTGCGCCTTTTCAGGGCGGGTTGCCGTTGAAATCGTCAGCGCCGATACATGATCGCGCAGCGCCATTGATGACGAGACCGAATAGGCCAGGCCGCGCTTTTCACGCACTTCCGCATAAAGACGCGAGGTGAAGCCGCCGCCAAGAATGTGGTTCATCAGGTAAGCTGCAAAGAACTCAGGATCTTTGCGCGGAATTGCCGGATAGACAAAGCTGATCGATGTCTGCGGCATATCAAAGCTGAGGCTTGTTGTCGTACCAAGCGCGAGTTTCGCATCCGGCACCGGCACCAGTTCCGCATTTGCAGGCAGATCGCCAAACACCTTGTCCAGCATCTCACCCAGATCCTTGGCATTGATCGAACCCACAACACCGACAGTCAGGCGATCACGAGCGAAGTTCTTGCGATGGAATGTGGCAAGGTCTTCGCGGCTGATCGACTGCAGCGACTTGACCGTACCTTCATCCGGGCGACCATAAGGATGGTTGCCGTACAGAACTTCCGAGAATTTGCGCGAAGCAATGGTCGAAGGGTTACGCTGCGAAGCCTCAAGGCTCGCAACAACCTGCTGGCGGATGCGATCAACGGCGTCCTGATCAAAGCGCGGCTTATTGACAGCCAATGCCAGAAGATCGCTGACCGCGTCGCGGTTCTCAGCCAGCATACGGATGCTACCCGAAACGGAATCAGGAGAAGCTGTAAAGCTCATCTCGCCGCCGAGATTATCAATGCGCTCCTGGAAACTGTCAGAATCGAGATCGCCTGCACCTTCGTCAAAAAGGCCGGTCATCAGATTGGCAAGACCTTCCTTGCCACCCGGATCCTGCGATGTGCCGCCTTTAAACGAGAAGCGCATTGATACGAGCGGGACAGAATTGTCTTCAACCAACCAGGCTTTGATGCCCTTTGGTGAGACAACTTCCTGAATTTCGATAGCATTTGCAGGCAGGTTCAAAATGATGAGCAACATCATCGATGTTGCCAGTGCCATCATTGCGGTCTTTGCACGATTAACGTTCAACGCAATAGCTTTGCTCACTGGATTGCTCCTCCCGCGCCATTCTCGTCATTGCCAGCGGCAGCATTCGGATTTTCGCGTGCATTTTCAGGTTCTGTATCAGGCGGCAGCAAATAGCTCGTCACCGACTGGTCCTTGACCAGATAGCGGCTTGCCGCATCCTTGATCTGCTCGACGGTGACACCTTTGATCACATCCGGCCACTTCTGAATATCTTCGATACTCATGCCGATGGAGAGTGTGGAACCGTAAATCCGGGCCATGCCGGACTGGCTGTCACGTGCGAATGTCACGGCCTTGAGGAAGCGATTGCGTGCCTGATCAAGCTCGGTCTGTGTCACACCGTCCTTAATGATGCGGGCAACTTCGGCATCGACAGCCTTTTCAACATCGGCCAGTGTCTTGCCGTTTTGCGGAGAACCGTAAACCGAGAATGTACCGTCATCGAGCGGGTCGCCATCATAGCTGGCACCAGTATTGGATGCGATGCCCTGCTTGACGATCAGTTCTTGATAAAGACGCGAGCGGAGCGAGCCACCCAGAATTTCGCTCAGCAGATCAAGCGCCGGGGCGTCCCCTGCTTTCACATCAGGGAAGCGCTTCTCATTGGAGTAAGACGGCACCAGCCATGACATGCGGAACGAAGGTGTGCTCACGCGATCATCATGCAACGTCACAACGCGCGCTGCGTGCTTTTCCGGCTCCTGTGGACGCTCACGCGGCAGAACATCGGCACGCTTCGGGATTTTGGCCCAGGTCTTCATGACGAGATCACGGACGCGTTCCGGCGTTACGTCACCGGCAATAACCAGTGTCGCATTATTCGGCGTGTAATATTGCTGGTAGAAATCAACCGCATCTTTCAGGCTGAGCTTCTCCATTTCCTGCCGCCAGCCGATAACCGGCACGCGGTAAGGATGGTTGTAGAACAGCACGGCGTCGGTGTTTTCCATCAGCATCGCTGCGGGATTTGAATCCACCCGCATACGACGCTCTTCAAGAATCACCTCGCGCTCAGTCGTGACAGCTTCCTCATCAAGAACCAGATTGGCCATACGATCCGATTCATAGCCCATCACCATTTCGAGCGCATCTGGTGCAACGCGCTGGAAATAGGCCGTATAATCATACGAGGTGAACGCGTTTTCCTGACCGCCGATCGCTGCGATCTTCGCGGAGAACTCACCAGCCGGATAGGTCTTGGTGCCCTTGAACATCAAATGTTCAAGAAAATGCGCAATGCCGGATTCACCGGGCGCCTCATCAGCTGAACCCACATGATACCAGATCATCTGCGTAACCACCGGCGCGCGGTGATCCGGAATAACGACGACCTTGAGGCCGTTTTCCAGCGTGAAGCTGCTGATATCTTCGGATTTCGTGATTTCTGGCAGATTTGCTTGTTCTGCAGGCTGAGCAGCCTCGGTTGCTACAGCGGGTGCAGGCGTCTGCGCCCGAACCGAAACTGTTGCAAGTGGCAGAGCCAGCGCCAAACCAAGGGCGGTGGACAACAAATAGTGCCGGAGTGAGGGGTTATGCACCAAACGACATCTCCAATCAGTTTCATTCCGCCCTGACAGCTTTGAGATGTCTGGCGAGCGGCAAGACCTGTATTTACAGCGGTTCCAGTGACGAATTAATCATTAGAACCGTTGTAACTGTTTGTTTTTACGCATTATCCGACGCAAAACCGCTTCGCACTTTTGCTGGAAATGCTATCAAATTCAACGCGTTTCCGAAACCGGTCGCCCGATTCCGGATAAATCTTTAGCCCTATCAAAGCGCCTTTTGATCTCACTTCGTCAGATCAGCGCCCTGATTATCTGCGTCCGCGCACATCTTATCCGAAAACAGTTTCACACTTTTTCGGGATGCGCTTTCAACTGAATGAGACGAATAATGGTGCCACCATAATTCCGCTCTTCATGAACGACGAATCGTTCATCCAGTTCCAGCGATGCTTCTGCTTCCTCTTCAAGCACGATAAGTGCGTCAGGATTAAGCCAACTACCTTCCAGTGCAGATAAAAGAGCCTTTTCCCCCATGCGGCGACCATAGGGTGGATCAGCAAATATCAGATCGAAGGGCTCCATCGTGCCCGCTTCACCAAGCTTGCAGGCATCGCGGCGCAGAACCTTGGTTTGACCCTGAAGACCGAAAGCTTCGATATTCTGGCGAAGAATGCCGCGACCTTCCGCAGATTCTTCAACGAAGACCGCATAGCGGGCACCGCGAGAAAGCGCTTCAAGCCCGAGCGCGCCGGTCCCCGCGAAGAGATCCAGCACGCGACCGCCATCCACCTTATCGGGAAAGCTGTGCGCAAGAATATTGAAAAGGCTTTCGCGCGTGCGATCCGTCGTTGGACGGATCGCATTTGTTGCAGGAGTTACGAGCGCGCGTCCGCGGAATTTACCGCCGACGATCCGCACCACTGCCCCCTGGCTTGCCACCGCGTGGCTTTCCATCGCCGGATCGACCGTTGCTCGGCTTACCGCCTGAACCGCCGCGATCCGGACCCTTGCCAAAGCCACCCGGACCCTTCGATGGGCCGCGACCTTCGCCAGAACGCGGTCCGCTGCTGCGTGGGCCACGATCAGCGTTTCCACCACCAAAACGGCCTTCACCGCGCGGAGCTGAAGGCTTGCCGAAGCTGCGACCTTCATAGCCACCCGATGATCTTTCACCGCCTTCAGCTTTCAACTCGGCGCGTTCGCGCTTGCCCGGACGGCGTTCCTGCTTCCGATCATCGCGACCTTCCGGACGTGGGCCGCGACCCTCTGGCCGGCCCTCGGAACGACCTTCATAACGGCGCGGACGATCCTCGCGACCTTCTTCGCGGCGCTGATCACCATCGCCGAAACGGCGTGGACGCGGCTGGAAATCACCTTCACCACGCGGGGAACGGTTTGCCGGACGTCCTTCTGAACGGCCCTCAAAGCGGCGCGGACGATCTTCACGGCCTTCATCACGACGCTGATCACCATCCTCGAAACGACGTGGACGAGACTTGAAATCGCCTTCAGACCGGCTTGCGCGTTCGCCGCGAGCCGTAGCACGCGCAGCTTTTTCTGCCGCAGCTTTTTCGCCTTGCGGACGTGCGCCGGATGCCATCCAGACATTCACACCACCACGACGACGCGGTTCAACCTTGTCTTCTTTCTTTTCCGGACGCTTGCGACGCTCCGGCTGGCTCGAAATCCATTCACGCTCGCGTGGCTGACGGCGATATTCGCCTTCCTGCTCTCGCGGCTCGCGCTGCTCCATTTCGCGCGCAGTGCGGCCCTGAACAACGGTGTTGGAAAATTCATTCAGAACTGGCGCATCGAAATCTGCGCCGGATTCTTCCACAAGCTTTTCACCAAGCTGATCACGCAGAATGCGGCCGCGAATTTCACGCACACCACCTTCTTCAAGATCGCCAAGCTGGAAAGGACCAAATGAAACACGGATCAGGCGTCCAACGGTAAGGCCCAATGCGCCGAGAATGTTCTTAACTTCGCGGTTCTTGCCTTCGCGCAGACCAATCGAAATCCAGACATTCGCGCCCTGCTCACGCTCAAGCGTCGCTTCAATGCTGCCATAGAAGACGCCATCGACGGCGATGCCGTTTTTCAGCTCGTCGAGCTGCGCCTGCGTGACCTTGCCATGAGCGCGGACGCGATAGCGACGCAGCCAGCCGGTCGACGGTAGTTCCAGAACGCGCGACAGACCACCATCATTGGTGAGCAGCAACAAGCCTTCGGTGTTGATATCGAGACGGCCAACAGAAAGCACACGTGGCATTTCGGCAGGCAGCGCTTCAAATACGGTCGGGCGGCCTTCAGGGTCACGGTTGGTGGTCACAAGGCCAGCAGGCTTGTGATAAAGCCACAGACGCGTCCGCTCGGCCTGCTTCAACTGCTTGCCATCGACTGTGATGACATCCGTGCGCTTTACGTTGATCGCAGGTGTATCGAGCACCTTGCCATTCACCGAAATACGGCCTGCCGCAATCATGGTCTCGGCTTCGCGGCGCGAAGCAATACCGGCACGCGCCAAGCGCTTGGCGATGCGCTCACCGCTATCTTCACCATCCTGCGTGTCGCGCGATCCAAATTTGCGCGGCGCACCGCGTTCATCGTCACGGCGAGGCCGATCATCGCGGGACTTGCCATCGCGAAAATTATCGTCACGGGGGCCGGAGCGTCGCTCGCCGCGTTCGCCACGCGTACCGCTTGGGCGATCACCGCGGCCTTCGCCACGTCCATGCGGGGGACGTCGACCGCCCTTGTTGTCGTCTTCTGTGCTCATCTGGTATTGGCCTTTCAGCAGCGCCGCCGTGTCGTCTTTCGCCCCTTTGAAACTGGGAAAGAGCTGTCCGGTCAAAAACGCCGTATAAATCCGTTCGTAAATCGGTTTTGATTTCGTGACTTATGCAGTAACAAATCGCTCATAAGCTTGCGAGCGAAATTTCCCTGTCTTGGCCATGAAATGAGGTTGGCTTGAAAAAGGTTGCAGATATTTCACACCCAATTATGGCAAATCCAATGCAGATCGCACTGGAAGAGGCCAAATCTGCAGCCCTGCGCGGAGAGGTGCCGATTGGCGCGGTCATCGTGCATGACGGAGAAATTATCGCCCGCGCGGGCAACCGAACCCGCGAATTGAACGACGTCACTGCCCATGCGGAAGTGCTTGCAATCCGACATGCGGGCGAATTTCTCAAATCAGAACGCCTGCCCGATTGCGATCTTTACGTAACGCTTGAGCCTTGCGCGATGTGCGCGGCAGCAATTTCCTTCGCTCGCATTCGACGGCTTTATTACGGCGCGGCCGATCCGAAGGGCGGCGGCGTTGAATATGGACCACGCTTTTACACGCAGCCCACATGCCATCATGTACCTGATGTTTATGCGGGATTTTCCGAAGAAGAATCCCAGAAACTGCTCAGGGCCTTTTTTCGCGAGAAGCGATAGCCCGGCTCAGTTATAGCATTTCCAGCAAAAGTGCGAAGCGGTTTTGCGTCGGATAATGCGTAAAAACAAACAGTTACAGTGGTTCCAACGATTCATTTCTAACTGGAACCGCTGTAACAGCCCGGTGGCCAGTCATATGACGCAGCGTATTATCGCGCAGCGCAAAATGATGCACCAGTGCCATGAACACATGGCCAACAATTACAGCGAGCAGTACCCAACCCAAAAGACCGTGCGCCGCATTGCCCGGAGCGGTCAGTGCCGTATTCTGCACACCTGTCTGCTCGAATATCTGAATGCCGAATGCAGAAAAGCCGCGGCCACTTCCGTAACTGCGCAATAGTGCAAGCGCCGGAACGGCGAACATAAGCACATAGATCGCCAAATGCCCCAAACCCGCAAGCTTACCCATTGCACCTGCTTTATGCGGGCGCCTTGAGAAATTCAGCAATCCCCATACACCGCGCAACAACACCAGTATCAGCAGTGAGAAGCCAATTGTGTAATGCGCAGACCAGAAGAAACTATAGGGCGCACTGTCCTTCACAAGAATACGCAGTATGGCAGATATGAACTGCCACAGGAAAAGGACGGCCATGAGCCAGTGAAACATACGACTGATGACGCCGTAACCATTGGGACCATCCCAAATCTGATTTGTGTTGTGCATTACTGTACCTTACATCCCGAAAAGTAGTAGGATACGCTCTGCCAGAATGGTTTCGTTGATTGAAATCAAATATTGTTTAGAATAGCCAACATTAAAAATATTTAATATTTGGAATATAACATAACAAAACAAAGTCATTTTGATGACAAACCCCAAAGCAAACAACAAAAAGAAAGCCGGAAGATTTTCTCTTCCGGCTTTCTAATTTTTGAAAAATTATACTATATTATTAATTCCAAGGAAGCAGATCGCGCCAGCTTTTGCCACCACCACCAGCAGCTTTCTTACGCTCGCGTTCTTTCTGCGACTCATCCTGGCCCATTTCACCTACAGCTGCGGTCGAAGCCGGCTGACGATAAGCAAGCGGCGGTTCGCTCAGATAGCGGCGCGTCGTTGACGAGCCTTGCGTCTGCGCTTCACGCTGCTTCTTCAGCTCAGCAACCCTTGCTGGATCAAATGTTGGCGTACGGGATTCATAATCTTCACGACGGCTGTTACCGCTTGGAAGCGAAGCGCGAAGATTATTGGCAACCGCTACGTCCTGCTCAACAGGCGAAACGAAGTTCGGGTTGTCGCGATTTGCGGTGATTTCATCACGCAGACGCTTACGGCGCTGCTCTGGTGATTCTGGCCACGAAGGATCGCCTGCGCTTGCAACGCTTTCCTGCGGAGCAGGCAGTGCACCCTTTTCACCCTGTGCAGGACGCACAAGATCAGGACGCGGCTTGTAATCGATCCGATCTTTTTTCTTGCCCTGACCGAAGCTAGCCATGTTCGACACGTCGTCGAGAAGCTGCGCACTCGCCGTTTTGTCGGTTCCGTAGGTCGGCGACGATACACATCCAGACAGTGCGAGACCCGCAACCGCCGTCATCAATACCAGAACTCGTCCTTCAATCTTCATTAGCGCCACTTCTTTTACGCCTGTCGATTTTCTTTTCGTCAAAGGCTTCTATTTCACCCTTGCCGCAAGAAACCGGCAACTCCAAGGCAGATTGCAAGTTTATCTCAAGGAGAGCCTTGTACATGAGAGCATCTCTACGGGCAATCGCGATATTAACCGCTATTTCACCATGCTCTCACTTATCAAGGCAAGCCCTGCAGTGAAAAAAGCCCGGGCGCGCGATGCGTCCGGGCTTTGATTATTATGCCGAAAGCCGTCCAAGCGCCTTCAATTCATGCAGTGCAGCCGCATCACGGGCCGAGACTTCCGGGAATTCCGCGTCCGAACCGACATCGGTGGTGTAACGCCAGGAACGAGCGCACTTTTCACCTTCCGCACGAACAGGAACAACCGCAACACCCTTCACATCATCAAGCGTGAAAGCTTCAGCGGGTGCTGCAGCATCCGTAAGCGCGATGCCGCTGGTGATGCAGATTTCAGCGAAATCCAGACCTTCAAGCGAATCGGCAAGGCTCTTGTCAGTGATGTGGACGACCGGCGCTGCTTCCAGCGAAGAACCGATGCGCTTGTCTGCGCGTTCCAGTTCCAGCGCGCCCGTAACAACGCGGCGAACGTTGCGAACCTTGCGCCACTTTTCAGCAAGCACATCATCGCGCCATTCAGCAGGCGTCTTGCGGAACTGCTCCAGATGCACCGAAGCCGATTCCGGATAGCGATCAAGCCAGGCTTCTTCCGTGGTGAAAGGTAGCATTGGCGCAAGCCAGGTGGTTACGCGAACGAAGATTTCACGCACCGTCTGAAGGGCGGCCTTGCGGCGAACACTCAACGGCGCATCACAGTAGAGCGCATCCTTGCGGATATCGAAGTAGAAGGCCGAGAGTTCGACATTCATGAAGTCGATCAATGCGCGAGCGATGCGCTTGAAGTCAAACGCGTCGTAACCCGAGCGCACAACCTCATCGAGTTCGGCCAGACGATGCAGCATCAGGCGTTCGAGTTCCGGCAGATCGGCGTGAGGCAGCGTTTCGCCTTCGTCATGGGCGAGCGTGCCAAGCATCCAGCGGATCGTGTTACGCAGCTTGCGATAAGCGTCGATATTGGTCTGGATGATGTTTTTGCCCAGACGCTGATCTTCCCAATAGTCCGTGGTCATGACCCAAAGACGCAGAATATCGGCGCCCGAATCCTTGATCACATCCTGCGGTGTGACAGTGTTGCCAAGCGATTTCGACATCTTCTTGCCGTTCTCATCCATGGTGAAACCATGAGTAACGACGGCATTATAAGGCGCGCGGCCACGCGTTCCGCAGCTTTCCAGCAGTGACGAGTGGAACCAGCCGCGATGCTGGTCAGAGCCTTCAAGATAAACATCGGCAGGCCACTTCATGTCCGGACGATCTTCCAGCGTGAAAGTATGCGTCGAACCAGAATCGAACCAGACGTCGAGAATGTCGCGAACCTGCGTCCAACCCTCGTTTGCGCGGCTACCGAGGAAGCGTTCACGCGCACCTTCAGCAAACCATGCATCAGCGCCTTCTGCCTCGAAAGCTTCGAGAATGCGCTTGTTGACGGCATCGTCCTGCAGGATGTTGCCTTCTTCATCAGCAAACACGCAGATCGGCACGCCCCAGGCGCGCTGACGCGAAAGCACCCAGTCCGGGCGACCTTCGATCATCGAACGCAGACGGGTCTGACCGGCAGCTGGGACGAAGCGGGTTTCCTCAATGGCCTTGAGCGAGCGCGAGCGCAGCGTGGTGCCATCGCCGAGGTTTTTGTCCATATAGACAAACCACTGCGGCGTGTTGCGGAAGATAACCGGCTTCTTCGAGCGCCATGAATGCGGATAGGAATGCTTCAGACGACCGCGTGCAAAAAGCTTGTCATGCGCGATGAGCTGCTTGATGACAGCCTCGTTTGCATCACCCTTCTTGCCGTTATCATCGATAACACGCGCTGCACCGCCGTCGCGATCCGGACCGAAGCCCGGCGCATCTTTGGTGTAGTAACCGTCATCGCCAACCGGGAAAGGAATGCTCGGATCAATTCCGCGCGCTTCCAGCTCGCGGGCATTGTCCATCCACGCTTCAAAGTCTTCGCGACCATGGCTAGGTGCTGTGTGCACAAAGCCCGTACCGGCATCGTCAGTGACGTGATCGCCGGAAACCAGCGGCACGACAAACTCATATCCACCGCCGAAGCCCTTGAGCGGGTGGGAAAGCACGTTCTTTGCAAGTTCTTCGCCCGACACGTCGCGCAGACGCTTGAACTCAAGCTTTGCCTTCTTGGCGCATTCTTCAGAAAGCTTGTCAGCAAAAACGAGCTTTTCGCCAGGCTGAGGACCAAAATCGTTCTCGGCAGCGACAACTTCGTAAAGACCATAAGAAACGCGCGAGGAATAAGCCACCGCACGGTTGCCTGGAATGGTCCAAGGGGTTGTCGTCCAGATAACAACAGAAGCACCGGCAAGATCGCCTGCACCAGCTACCGGGAATTTCACCCAGATCATATCCGACTCAATGTCGTGATATTCGACTTCGGCTTCAGCCAATGCCGTGCGTTCGACAACCGACCACATGACAGGCTTCGAGCCGCGATAAAGCTGGCCGCTTGCAGCAAACTTCAGAAGTTCGCCCGCGATCCGCGCTTCCGCATGGAAGTTCATGGTCGTGTATGGGTTTTCAAAATCGCCGCAGATAGCAAGACGCTTGAACTCTTCCGACTGAACCTTGATCCAGCCAGCCGCAAACTCACGGCATTCCTTGCGGAATTCGTTGATTGCGACTTCGTCCTTGTTCTTGCCCTGTGCACGGTATTTTTCTTCGATCTTCCACTCGATCGGCAGGCCGTGGCAATCCCAGCCCGGAACATAGTTCGAGTTGAAACCACGCATCTGGAACGAACGGGTGATGACGTCCTTGAGGATCTTGTTCAGCGCATGGCCGATATGGATATTGCCGTTTGCGTAAGGAGGGCCATCATGCAGCACGTAAAGCGGGCGGTCCTTGGCGTCTTCGCGCAGCTTTTTATAGAGGTTCATTTCCTCCCAGCGCTGCACGAAAAGCGGCTCGCGCTGCGGCAGGCCTGCGCGCATCGGGAATTCGGTCTGCGGCAGATTGAGGGTTTTGGAATAATCGATCTTGTCGGTCATTTTACGCTTGCCTGTCATTCCCGCATGTTTTGATACGAGGGGAATATGCTTTGAACGTTCAGGAGGCTGCCAAACGCAGCCGGGAAAACTCAGGAGGCTGCGAGGCACAGCCGGTCGCTCCCGGACCTTCCTGCCATGCGCCGCTTAAAAGCAGCGCCATCAAGGCTTAGAGGAAGGCCGGGCCAATAATTCGTATAGCCGTGCCGATGTGCCGAAAATCCGTCATCATGGGCACGCTTTTAGCAATGACCTTCACAGGAATAAAGAGGCAGGGCGCAATAAACTTGCAGCCCTGCCTCCGAAAACTTTACAGATTGACCAGATTTTATCAGTCGAGCGAGAAATCGAAACGATAGGTCGCGGATACGCCAACCATAAACTGGTTCGGCGAACCGCGCTGCTTCACGATGCTCGAATCCTTTGCCGGACCCTGAAGACGGCTATATTCGCCAAACAGGCTTGTATCGATCTTGTCGGTTGCCTTCCAGGTGATGGCACCGCCAACACCGACCGATTCCCAACCGCCGCCCGGACGATATTCCTTCACACCCGATGCAACAGCTTCTTCAGCCGTTACGCCATAATAGGTCTTGAAGTAATCCTTGGAAGCGAAGGTCGCACGCGGACCAGCCGAAACGCGGACCACAGGCGTCACGTCATAGAACGCATCGGCAGCAACATCAGCCACAACGCCCTTATGCGCGCGGATACCATGGCGCACTTCACCACGGACACGCAGCCAGTCAGTCGGATAGACATCAACAAAACCACCGGCTTCACCGCCGAATTTGGTTTCATGAAGACCATCAATCTTGGTGTCGCGCTCAAACATCAGCTTGCCGACAGCACCAACGCGGAAGCGATCCTGATCTATGAATGCAAAAGAGACATTGTCATTGCGCGACGAAAAACGCTCTGCTTCGCCCTGACGGCCAAGCGAAATCAGCGGCTGTGCCGAAAACTTATACTTGTTGGAACCTTCGAACTTCGGAGCAACCAGACCAGCGGCACCCACCTTGAGATACCAGTCGCCAGACCAGAAATACTTGCGAGCCGGTTTGGCTGGTTCTGCAGCATAAACGTCTGTCTGCTGCATATCTGCAGCAACTGCCGAGAACGAACCCACGAACAATGCGGCGCCTGTAATAAAGGCAAGGGAGATACGCGTCACATGAAACTCCGATAAACAGCGCCCCGGAAACTTTGGGGGTATTTAACACTGTTTGAACGGAATATGTAAAATTAAACTTAAATCTTAAGTAGAAATCACTACAGGTTTTTCGCAATATGACTCTCAGAAGTGGAAATCCACTGTGAGAGAGCTCCGTCCCAATTGCTAAGCTGGAAAGGACAGAAGACCATCCAGTGCGGATATCGGTTGTGCTCCCACCAGAATCGCACGCGCTTCTTCTTCATCCCGTTTCATCTGAACGATCAGCGGATCGAGGCCGTCGAACTTAATTTCACCGCGCAGATACCCAAAGAAAGAAACTTCAGCGACTTCGCCATAAAGGTCGCCGGAAAAATCAAAGACAAAGGTTTCGAGCAATGGCTTGCCATCACTGTCGACAGTGGGGCGACGGCCAAAACTTGCGACACCGTCATGCAAACTGCCATCCGCCCTGCGGAAGCGCACAGCATAAATGCCGTGTTTCATGCTCACATGGTCATCGATTGTCATATTGGCGGTTGGAAAGCCAAGTGTACGACCAAGCTTCTTGCCGTGAATAACTTCACCGCTGACACGATAGCGATAGCCGAGAAGACCTGCGGCTTCAGCAACTTCGCCCTCGCACAGCAGCGCTCGAATGCGCGTGGAGGAAACAACATTGCTTCCCTCGTCGCTGAATGCATCCACCAGAGAAACACTGAAGCCCGATGACTTTCCGGCCTCCACAAGGAATTCCGGTGTGCCACGGCGTCCCTTGCCAAAATGGAAGTCATACCCCGTGACAACGCAATTGGCGTGCAATCGCTCGACCAGGATATTGCGCACGAAATCTTCAGCCGATTGCGCAGAAAAATCTGCCGTGAACGGCTGCTCGACCACAGCGTCGAAACCCATAAGCCGAAGAATCTCGGCCTTTTCTACGGCATCTGTCAGGCGCTCAACAGGCTCGTTCGGCTTGAAGAAGCTGCGCGGATGCGGCTCAAAAGTCAGAACAACCGCAGGCAACCCATCTCGCTCGGCAATTTCCAGCGCACGCTCCAGCACGGCCTGATGGCCACGATGGACACCATCAAAATTGCCGATCGCCACAACGCAATTACGCAATGTGAGCGGCAATGCATCCGTTCCGGAAAGGCGCTGAAAAGCAGGTTTTGTCATGGTCGAAGCAGATTCTCGAAGCGGATGTTAGACGAGTGCGTAAAGCGAGGCGATTGGCGCATGGCCATGCTTTTGCAGGAATGCATTCATTCTATCGAAGTCAACACTCCCGTCAGCAGCGTAATCCGCTGCATGAACACCACCGGAAATATAGAGCACATCGAGGCCGTAATCAGCGGCTCCCTTCACGTCGGTCAACACGCCGTCGCCGATACCGAGGATACGGGACTTTTCAACAGGTGCGCCACGAATCTCTTCAACCGCCTTTGCAGCAGCTTCATAGATCGGGCGATGCGGCTTGCCTGCAATCAGCGTGCGACCGCCAAGCTGACCGTAATCACGCGCCAGCGCGCCAGCACACCAGATCAGGCGTGGACCGCGCTCAACCATAATATCCGGGTTTGCACAGATGAAAGGCAGATTGCGCGAACGGAGGCGTTGCAGCAGTTCGACGTAATTTTCTGGCGTCTCGGTTTCATCGTCATAAAGACCAGTACAGACAACACCCGAAGCTTCGAACTCTTCAACCAGCTCGACATCCAGACCTTCATAAATCGCCAGCTCACGTTCGCTGCCGATATGAAAGACCTTGCGCGGACCTTCAATAATGAGATCACGGGTCACATCGCCGGAGGTGACGACGCGGTCATAGGCATCTTCCGGCACACCGAGCAACGTCATCTGTGCAATAACGCTGCCGAACGGACGTGGCGCATTGGTTACGAGAATAACCGTTATGCCCTTGGCGCGTGCGCGCTTCAAAGCCTCGACGGCAGGCGCAAATGCAACTTCGCCATTGTGCAATACACCCCAGACATCACAGAAGATCGCATCATATCCGTCCGTCAGATCGTCTAGGTGCTCAGGCAGTTTCATCACTATCCTCTAGTATGCTGGTCCGGCCGATACCGGTAAAATAAGGAGCCCGACCGTGCCATTATCAAGCAAACGGTCGACTTTGGTGAAGATGCGTCTCAGGCATCCTGCGGTTTCCTCTACAAGAATGAGCCTGATCTGTCACCACGCTTGAGCCAGTCTGCGTCCAAATGGACGCCCGGATGAACGCATTGTGTTCCAACGATTAGGTCTTTCTGCCGATCAGACGCCGTTAACCAAGCCCGCCATTTCCTGAACATAACCAGCCTAAGGTGCTTATTTTCCTGCCCGCCTTGCCAGGCACCTGTATAGTCCCCACATTCCGGGCAACAGCACGTCCATGCCTTTGGCAGCCTTATATGCAGAATTTATTTTCTGCTCTGTTAAAAAACGGCAACGATCCTTGACAAAGAATAGGGCCAGTTCTATCTCTTTGGCACGTTAGCACTCGGACAGACGGAGTGCTAACAAGCGCGGATCGGCTCGATCCGTTAACAGGGTTCAACGTCTATAACACCAAGGGTTATACCATGGCTGATATCAAGTTCCGCC
>NZ_DAMBKZ010000022.1:0-76080 GCF_032066345.1 Brucella sp. | reverse complement strand
CGCAGATAGTCGGCGCGCAAATCCTTGTTGCGTCGCTCGGCTTCCGGGATGGAAATAACTTCAAGATCGTCGCGCTCGGCAAGGCGGCTGCGGATTTGCAGACCAGTTGTGCCGTGTTCGCCGTCGATGAAGATTTTCGGTTTCATGCGCTTTGCCTTTAGATTTCAGAAAGTTACATCAGTATTCGGAATCGATTTTTCAGCTGCTTGAATCAGTTTCTGAGCTTTATCTATCGTCGTCGTGCTTTTTGTTCAGCCAGCAATCCAAGATAATACATTGCGATTGTGGCACCTGCGATTGCCGTTATATCAGCATGATCATAAGCCGGTGCAACCTCAACAACGTCCGCACCCACAAAATCAAGCGAAGTGAGCTTACGAAGCACGGAAAGCATTTTCGCAGACGAAGGGCCACCGGCAACAGGTGTGCCTGTTCCTGGCGCAAAGGCTGGGTCGAGGCAATCAATGTCGAAAGTCAGATAGGTCTTCTTGCCAGCGGTGCGCTTGAGAATTTCGTCAGCAATTGCCTGCGCCGACATATCCTCGACTTCGTGACCATAAATGATCTTGATGCCGCAATCTTCCGGCGCGTGTGTGCGAATACCGACCTGGATCGAATGTTTGGGATCGATAATCCCGTCACGAACGGCACGCGCGACGAAAGAGCCGTGATCGATGCGTTTGCCATCGTCGAACCACGTATCCTGATGTGCGTCAAACTGAACGAGCGCCAGTGGGCCATATTTTGCAGCATGGGCTTTAAGCAGGGGCCACGTCACGAAATGATCGCCGCCAAGCGTTAGCAAAAATGCATCTGATTTGAGGATTTTTGCGGCTTCACGCTCGATAGTAGCTGGCGTCTTATAGTGATTGCCATAATCAAGCAGGCAATCACCGTAGTCGATGACAGCAAGGTCTTCGAACAGATCGCGCTCGAATGGATATTGCGGATCATTGTCGAAAATTGCCGATGCACGCCGAATGGCCTGCGGACCAAACCGTGCGCCCGGACGATTAGAGACCGCTGCATCGAACGGAATACCCCAGACCACGGCTTCAGCACCTTTCAGCGATTTACTGTAAAGACGCCGCATAAACGACAGCACACCCGCATGGGTGGGGTCGGTGGCAGCACTTGTCAGGCTGCGAGCGGTGAAAGCATGGTCAATCGTCTTAGAGGGCATGGCCGGCTCCCGGATGGTGTCTCAACTCTCATAGCGCTTCACGAAGCAAAATGGGAGATTGCTTTATGCGGTTTTAAAGCATGTCGCGGAAAAGTGGGAACCGGTTTTCCGATAACGATATGCTTAAAATCAAAAAAGATGGGGCGATCATAATGATTACGATTAAGTGCGACGCCCTCTATCTTCAAACCCGTAAGCACGTTCTACACGCGCAATGCGAACGCAATAAGTTTCATACCACTGCCGACGGCCAAGCTTTTGCGCCACGAGATGATCAACGTCGCGCTTCCACGCGCGGATGCTGTCTTCATCGATCCAGAAAGAATTGGTGATGCCGAAACCTTCTGCATCGCGCGCACTCTCAACGCCAATATAGCCGGGCTGCTTTGCAGCAAGCTCCGCCATGCGGTCGGCCATTTCACCATAGCCATCATCATCGCCCATGCGTTGCGACGAAAACGAAACAACGAAGTAGGGCGGTTGGGGTGTATGAGCGAAGCGTTGCGACGGCATTTATTGTTTCCAGCTTTACAATTCGGCGATCAATAACAAAAAAGCGGACCCGAAGGCCCGCTTTTCTATAATTCCAAAGCGATAAATATGAATGCTTCGAGAACTGGCCTGAAGCGTATTAACGCTTCGAGAACTGGAACGAACGGCGAGCCTTGGCCTTACCGTACTTCTTACGTTCAACAACGCGGCTATCGCGGGTAAGGAAGCCACCCTTCTTGAGAACCGTGCGAAGGCCTGGTTCGTAGTAGGTGAGTGCCTTGGAGATGCCGTGACGAACAGCACCGGCCTGACCGGAAAGACCGCCGCCAACAACAGTTGCGACAACGTCGAACTGACCAGCGCGGTTCGAAGCAACGATTGGCTGCTGCAGGATCATCTGCAGAACCGGACGTGCGAAGTACGCAGCGAATTCTTTGCCGTTGACTGTGATCTTGCCAGAACCTGGCTTGACCCAAACGCGAGCAATCGCGTCTTTACGCTTGCCGGTCGCATAAGCGCGGCCCTGAGCGTCGATCTTCTGAACGTGAACCGGAGCGGCCTGTTCAGCGGCTACGCTGCCGAGTTCTTCGAGCGAGTTGAGCTGCTCAGCCATGATTATGCATTCCCTTTGTTCTTGCGGTTCAGCGCTGCTACGTCCAGAACTTCTGGCTGCTGAGCTTCATGCTGATGTTCTGCACCTGCGTAAACGCGCAGGTTCTTCATCTGGCGACGGCCAAGAGGACCGCGTGGGATCATGCGCTCGATAGCCTTTTCAAGAACGCGTTCCGGGAAACGGCCTTCGAGAATCTGGCGAGCAGTACGTTCCTTGATGCCACCTGGATGGCCAGTGTGCCAGTAGTAAACCTTGTCGGTGTACTTCTTGCCGGTCAGAACAACCTTGTCTGCATTGATGATGATGACATTGTCGCCATCGTCAACGTGCGGGGTGAAGGTTGCTTTGTGCTTACCGCGCAGGCGATTGGCGACGAGGGATGCGAGACGACCGACGACGAGACCTTCTGCGTCGATCAGAATCCACTTCTTCACCACTTCGGCTGGCTTCTGAGAAAAAGTTGCCATTGAAGTCTTCCTTGACTTAATCCCCGATCTTGCGATCCGGGCTTTTCTTGTTGCTTGTGTTGGTCGTACCAATCGTGACGACGGCCAACCGTAAGAACGTATAAAAGCGGGCTTCCATACGTGCTGGGCGGGTCGATACACAAACTCTGACGGGCCGTCAAGCGCTGTTTTTACCGCAATCTTTTAAAATATCAATAAAAACAAAGACTTATGATATTGGTATTATAATACCGTATCTTTTTATCGTGGTGGAATGGAATAAGTCGCGGTTGCGTGTGCAATAAGCTCACCTGTTGTGGCGCTTGTAAGACTTATATCCAAAACGGCCAAACGCTTTCCGAGCTTGAGAATCCGTGCCACGGCTTCGACTATGCCCGGATCGGCTTTGCGGAGAAAATTGATATTGAGGTTGGTCGTGACTGCCAGCGCTACAGGCCCGATATGACCTAAAATCGCCGCATAAGCCGCCACATCAGCCAGAGCAAAGAGAGAAGGGCCGGATACAGTGCCGCCCGGGCGTAAATGTTGTTCGTCAGCATGAAGATGCATGATCGCAGCACCTTCACTGACCGAGACGATCTTAAAGCTTTCACCAAGCTGCGGAAATTCGCGCTCCATGAAGGTTTGCAAATCTTCAATGCTCATGATGGGACTCAAGCCGGTATGGTGTGCAGTGCTGATGTTCATCTTCTCTCCCTTGCAATAAGAAATAGGGGGAGTACGGCCGGTCTTGCAAGCCTGTGTTTCTGTATGCTTACAATAAAAGCCGGAATGGCATTGGAGGAACGTTATGCAGATGTCTTCAGATAACGAGATTCGCAATATTCTGCAGTCCGTCAAAACGATTGCTTTGCTTGGTGCTTCGCCAAAACCGGAGCGGCCGAGCACGGTGTCATGAAGTTTCTGTTGGATCGTGGCTATCACGTCACTCCCGTTAATCCGGGGCAGGTGGGAAAGACCATCCACGGGCAGCAAGTCGTAGCCGAGCTTGCCGACATCAACGAGCCGATTGATATGGTGGACGTGTTTCGCGCGTCCTATTCACTTCCCGGTATTGTGGATGAAATTCTCGCCCTAAAACATCGTCCGGCCGTTCTTTGGACACAGCTTGATGTGGTGAATGAAGAGGCTGCAAAAAAGGCTGCAGAAGCTGGCTTGAAGGTCGTGATGGATCGGTGTCCAGCTATCGAGTACCCGCGTCTGATTGGTTGACCGTAAACCACGGAATTAATTTCTTTAATTGTATCGCTGGGAGCAAATTCCTCCTTTGCTTTCTCTCACGCAAAGCCTAACGTCCGGTCACATTATTTGGCATAGGCTGTCAGGAGGAACTCATGTCTAAGCGCTCACCAGGGATCGAAACACTCGCAGTGCACGCAGGTGCGAAGCCTGACCCAACTACGGGCGCGCGGGCCACACCGATCTATCAGACCACATCCTTCGTGTTTAACGATGCAGATCATGCCGCATCTCTGTTTGGCCTGCAGGCTTTTGGCAATATCTATACGCGCATCACAAACCCAACCACAGCCGTTCTGGAAGAGCGCATTGCGGCACTTGAAGGTGGTACGGCGGCTGTTGCTACGGCTTCCGGTCATGCTGCACAGCTGCTTGTTTTCCATACACTGCTGCAGCCGGGTGATAATTTCATCGCAGCGCGCCAGCTTTACGGCGGTTCGATCAACCAGTTCGGTCAGTCGTTCAAATCTTTCGGCTGGCAGGTTCGTTGGGCTGATGCGACCAACCCGACCGATTTCGCAAAGCAGATCGATAGCAAGACACGCGCAATCTTCATTGAAAGCTTTGCCAATCCGGGTGGAATCGTCGTCGATATCGAAGCGATTGCCGAAATTGCACACAAGCATGGTCTGCCACTGATCGTCGATAACACGCTGGCATCGCCTTATCTGTTGCGCCCGATTGAGCACGGCGCGGATATCGTCGTGCATTCGCTGACCAAATTCATCGGCGGTCATGGCAATTCGATGGGGGGCATTCTGGTTGACGCTGGCACATTTGATTGGGCCAAGTCCGGCAATTATCCGCTTCTGACTGAACCGCGCCCAGACTATGCAGGGCTCGAATTGCACAAGACCTTTGGCAATATCTCGTTTGCCATTGCGGCGCGCGTACTCGGTCTGCGCGATTTTGGCCCAGCCATTTCACCGTTCAATGCGTTCCAGATCCTGACAGGCGTTGAAACATTGCCACTGCGTATGCAGCGCCACGCGGATAACGCATTGAAGGTTGCGTCTTGGCTGCATGGGCATGAAAAAGTGTCCTGGGTGAATTATGCGGGACTTCCGCATGACAAATATCATGCGCTGCAGCAGAAATATTCTCCGAAGGGCGCTGGCTCGGTTTTCACCTTCGGTCTGAAGAGCGGTTATGAAGCGGGCGTCAAGTTTGTTGATAGCCTTGAGCTGTTCTCGCTTCTGGCCAATATCGGTGACACGCGTTCGCTGGTCATTCACCCGGCATCAACAACGCATCGTCAGCTGACTGACGAACAGAAGGTTGCTGCGGGCGCAGGCCCTGATGTTGTTCGTCTGTCCATTGGCATTGAAGACGCCGATGACATTATCGCTGATATCGAGCAGGCACTCGCCAAGGTTTGATGCGATGAGCCGATTCCTCAGCTTTGATATCTATGGTGTGGAACCAGAAGAAAGCGCTCCTTTGCCGGAGCGCGTTCTTTCGGGCAATCCGCGGTTTCTTACGTGGAATTTCGAGGAAAGTACCGACGGCAAGCTGTTCGCAGGCATATGGGAGAGCTCACCCGGAAAATGGCGCGTAGAATATGACGAATGGGAGTTTTGTCATATTCTGGCAGGCCACGCGGTTCTGACGGAAGAGGGTGGTGAAGCACGCACGCTTAAAGCAGGCGATAGTTTTGTTATTCAACCGGGTTTCAAAGGTACCTGGGACGCTATTGAAACTACGCGCAAAGAATATGTAATCCGGCTTTGAAAGTACCGCTTGATTGTCTGAAACTGAAAGGCCCGGTCGATTGACCGGGCCTATCTTTTTAAGCGCCGTATGGCACCCAAATGTTTTTGACCTGAACAGCTCTGCGCAAGTAATCGCGACCTTGTGCTTCGCTGGTATTGTTCCAGTTAGGCGTGCGGCCATTGCTGACCCATGTGGCCTTGAGATTTCCGGCAGAAGCCTTTTCAACCATCGCGCTGCCTTCGTTAGAACCGAAGTACCAAAGGGCTGCCACTTCATCATGTTCAGCCAATGTCTTGGCCAAGACATCACGCTCGCCGGTGACAATGTTGATTACACCACCCGGCACATCCGAAGTGTCGAGCACCTGATAGAAATCGCCAGCAATTAGTGGATGACGGCTTGATGGCACGACAACTGCGCGATTACCCATCGCAATGGTAGGCAAAACGAGAGAAACAAGCGATAAAAGCGGAGCTTCATCCGGGCAGACAATGCCCACCACACCCCATGGTTCGTTCATGGCGAGCGTCACATGACGCGACTTGGTTGAATGTACCGCGCCGTCGAATTTGTCGGCCTGTGCCGCGTAATAGAAAATGCGACGCAGGGATGCTTCGACTTCTTCGGTAGCTTTCTTTTCGCTGACACCAGTGCTCTCAACGATGCGAGCCACAAATTCGTCGCGGCGTGCATCGAGGTTTTCGCCCAGATAATAAAGCACCTGTGCCCGGTTATGGGCGGTGGCGCTGCCCCAGCTTGATGCTTTGGCTGCCGCCTCAACCGCATTGCGGATATCTTTGCGGTTGCCAATGCCAGCCTGACCGATAACTGCGCCGCCTTTGCCTGTAACCGAATAGCTATAACCACCATCAGGACGAGCCTGCTTGCCGCCAATATAGTTCTTCATCGTACGGTCAATGCCATCGATGACGATCTTGTCTTCACCTGATGGCGCCGCAGACGGTACAAAGCTTTCGACAGCCTTTGGAGAAGTCAGCGTCATTTCCCAATCGGCTGCAAGATACTCGTAAAGGCCTTCGCGTGCGCCTTCACGGCCGTATCCGCTTTCGCGATAGCCACCAAAGCCTGCGCCTGCATCCAGCATATTGGTGCAGTTGATCCAGACAACACCGGCCTTCACGCGAGCTGCGAGATCAAGCGCAACATTGATGTTCTCTGACCAGATGGATGCGGCAAGGCCGTAACGCGTATTGTTGGCGAGTACCACAGCCTCATCTGGAGTGCGGAATGTTGTGGCGGCGGCGATTGGTCCGAAGATTTCCACCTGGCAGACCGTTGCCGCCTGATCGACCTCAGTGAAAAAACCAGGCGCAATGTAATTACCCTTGGCAGGCAGCGGATTTGGTGTCTGCCAGAGTTGGCCACCTTCCTCGATACCTTTCCGGATCAGATCGGATATGCGTTTCACTTGAGTAGGCGAGACAATGGCACCAACATCGGTAGATTTGTCGAGCGGATCACCGACGCGCAGGCTTTCAAGCCGCTTTTTCAGCTTGGTATAGAAGCGATCGGCAATACCTTCCTGCACCAGAAGGCGTGAACCCGCGCAGCAGACTTCGCCTTGATTAAACCAGATGGCGTCGACGACACCTTCAACAGCGGCATCGAGATCAGCATCTTCAAATACGATGAAGGGCGATTTGCCACCAAGCTCCAGCGAGAGCTTCTTGCCGGAACCTGCAATCTGTTCGCGGATGATGCGGCCCACTTGTGTCGAGCCGGTGAAAGCAACCTTGTCGACGCCGTCATGACCGCAGACGCTCGCACCCGTGGTGCCATCGCCCTGCACGATATTGACTACACCGGCAGGCAGGCCAACTTCGTGGCAGATTTCTGTAAAGGCAATAGCGGTCAGTGGTGTGAGATCAGCAGGCTTCAACACAACTGTATTGCCAGCAGCCAAGGCCGGTGCGATCTTCCACGCCAGCATCAACAATGGGAAGTTCCAAGGGATCACCTGACCACAAACGCCAACCGGCGAGAAGCCCTTGAACTCATCTTCAACCATTTCCGCCCAACCGGCATGATGGTAGAAATGACGAACTGCCAGCGGAATATCAATGTCGCGGGTTTCACGCAGCGGTTTGCCATTATCCATGGTTTCCAGAACCGAGAGGAAGCGTTCGCGCTTCTGGATATGGCGGGCGATTGCATAAAGATATTTTGCACGTTCATGGCCGGATAGCTTTGACCACTTGCCAAATGCACCACGCGCAGCTTTCACAGCCTGATCGACGTCTTCCTGCGTTCCAAGCGTGATCTCCGCAAGCTTGTCACCATTGGCAGGATTGGCCACGGCAATGGTTTTGCGGCCTTCCGGTTTGACGAAAGCGCCGTTGATATAATGACCGAAAGAATGGCCATGCTGTTCCAGCCACTGCTTCACATCGCCGTTGGCTTCAGGGGAAGGTCCATATTCCATGGTCTTCAGAATATCCTTGATGGGTCGCATTTTATGTTCCTTACGAGCATTTCCAGCAAAACTGCGTGAGCGTTTGCGTAGGAGAATGCGAAATGCCAAGTTTAAGCAGCGGCGTGACGATTGGCGCTCGAATAGCGTCCGGTCACGAAGTGCTCTAATTGTCGTTCAATATCGCCGAGCATTGATGATGCGCCGATGCGGAAAAGGTCGGGTTCAAGCCAGCGATTGCCGAGTTCTTCTTTCATGAGTGTGAGCCAAGCGAGCGCGTCCTTGGCGGTCTTGAGACCACCGGCAGGCTTGAACCCGACGATCTGCCCGGATAACTCGCCGTAATCCCGCAGTGCCCGCACCATGGTAAGGCTGACGGGCAGCGTCGCGTTGACATCTTCCTTGCCGGTTGAGGTCTTGATGAAATCAGAACCCGCCTGCATCGCAACCATCGAAGCGCGATAAACATTGGTGAGCGTGTTGAGATCACCGGTTGCGAGAATGGCCTTCATATGGGCATCGCCGCAGGCTTCGCGCATGGCGGCAATTTCGTCATAAAGCGCGGACCAGTTTTGTGTCAGCACATGCTCGCGGGTAATGACGATGTCGATTTCGTGCGCACCTTGCTCAACCGCATAAGTGATTTCTGCAAGGCGCAATGGCAAAGGTGTCAGGCCCGCCGGAAAACCTGTTGCCACAGAGGCTACGGGAATGCCGGAGCCCTCAAGTGCTTTGACTGCATGGGATACCATGGTCGGATAAACGCAGACTGCGCCGGTGGTTATGCCTGCATCAAGCAGGCCGAGGGCTTCAAGAATGTCATCGCGCACGGGGCGGCGCGCTTTGGCACAAAGCCTGCGCACGCGTCCGGCAGTATCATCACCGGCGAGCGTCGTCAGGTCGATGCACTGGATTGCACGAATAAGCCATGCTGCCTGATATTCTTTCTTGATCGAACGTCGCGCTGGCAACGTTGCAGCGCGACGTTCCGAGGCGCTGCGGTTCACGACAACATCTTCAAACCATTCAGGCTTGAGCGGCGTGCCATTATTGCGGGGAAGGGTTTCGGTCATTGTATTGTCCGTCTGTGAGGTTTGTTGACGTTCAAGAGCACTTAGGCGCGTTCGATCAAAGGCGCGTGGTCACGGCAGAACGTTTCAAATTCATCGGCACTGGCATAAGCCTTTTGAGTGCCGGGTCGGGTGATGGAATGAGCGGCATAAAGGGAGGCTTTGCGAAGGGCTGCTTCCACATCGCCGGTCTCTGCATAAAAGCGTGCAAACGAGCCGATAAAAGCATCGCCTGCGCCTGTCGTATCTTTCGGTGTGACTTTGACCGGCGGGATATTGACGATCTCAGTTGCGGTAATCATGCGTGCGCCACGTCCGCCCAGTGTCACGATGACCGTGCGGATACCGCGCGCAATCAACGAGCGGGCGGCAACGACAATCTCATTATCCGTGCTGGTCGGAAGGCCAGACAAAAGAGCAAGCTCGCTCTCGTTGGGCACGAGGAAGGTCACTTGCCGGATACGCTCCGGATCAAGATCAGCCGCCGCAGGTGCGGGGTTCAAAATGGTTTCGATGCCATTTTCAGCGGCAAAAGCGATTGTGTGGTAGACGGTCTCGACCGGCACTTCCATCTGCATGAGGATCAGGCCGCATTCCTTCAGATCATCGGCTGCCTTGTCGACTTCGGCGGGCAGGAGGTCTGCATTTGCACCTTTTACGATCAGGATTGAGTTTTCGCCTGAAGGTTCGACAAAGATAGGGGCTACACCGCTCGACTTGCCCGGTACTTTGAGAACGTGTCGCGTATCGACGCCAAAGCTATTGAGATTGCGGATCGTATTATCGGCAAAGACGTCGTCGCCAACGCGCGTTACCATCATCACGTCGGCACCGAGGCGTGCAGCTGCAACAGCCTGATTTGCCCCCTTGCCGCCGCAGCCAATTTCGAACGTTGGCGCTTCAAGCGTTTCGCCGGGGCCAGGCATACGGTTCACATAGGTGATGAGATCCACCATGTTGGAGCCAACCACTCCGATCTTTCTGGTCATGAGAAGTTCCTTTGAAATTTCAGAGTGCCCTGATCTTGGCTTCAAACTGTTCGGCGGCAGGCTGATCGAGATAGCCAACGCGCACGGGGAAGATGGCGCGCTCACCCGACGCCAGTATCCGCACATTGTTCTTGGCTTTTTCGGCGAGATAGCCTTCCGGCTCGCAAGTGGATGGCAGGGCAAAGGCTGCAACCTGCGCATCACCGTTGACGAGAATCCAGCGCACGGTTTTCGGGAAAGCCTCAACCGGATAGGAGATCGCAAAGCCGTCGCCATCGGCAAGCTTCATCATCTGATGCGTCTTGCCATCGGCATCGGTTGGCAAGCCACGAATATAGAAAACCTGCTCGGGATCGTAGCGTTCCGGCTCATCGAGCACTTCCATCACGGAAGGATCTGCGGCCAGTTCATCAATCAAGGAGAGGTAATCGTCATTGGGTGTCACATGGCCCGGAACGGCTGTGCGCACCTGCACCTGATCCGGTGTAAAGGCGACCGGCTGCACAATGCGCGCGTCTTCGTCATAGGCGAAATTGACGTGGCACATATACATCAGCTCCATCGGAGCCGATGACAGGTTTTCAACATCCATGGTGATGTCGAAGATCGTTTCCTTCGCATGAAGCCGAACGCTTGGCCGCGCGAGATAATGCGCGCCAAAGCCCATGACATATTCATATTCGCCAGTGACTTCGACAAAGCTGCCATGTTCATCGGTGCCGAATAAAAGCCCTGCCTTGTCCATCTTTGCGCAGGCCATTTCACCATGCAGAAGGTGATTATCCTGCGGCGAAGGGCAACCATTGCGCAAGATTCCGCTGTGAAAAGCAAAGCATCCATAAGTCTCGACGATGGTGGTTGCCGGGCGCGGCATGGAGAAGCTGTTGCCCATGGTGAGGTCAATGCCGTCGAACTCTGCGCCCCATACCATCTGCCCCATGAATGGAAGCACGATGATATTGCCGCGCTCGTTTTCGATCAGCAGAGCTTCGATACCGCTTGGATAACGAAATGCCGTCACACTCAGCCCGTCTGCACTGGCAATGACATGCGGCTGTTCGACAAAGTCCTGACGACGAAGATGAAATTCAATATCCTGCATTTGGGATCACCTGCCTTGATTGCGCGAAGCATTGATCGCTATGACGAGGATGAGGAACGCACCCCAGATGAAGTCGATCAGGTGATTGGAGAACCGCATCATCTGAAAACCGGAGGAAAGAAGCATGAGAGCGATCAGCGCGATGGCGATGCCCAGCACGCGCCCTTTGCCACCAGCCGGATTCGTGCCGCCAAGCACGGCGATCAAAACCGCTTGCAACAGATAGGATGCGCCATAATCCGATTTAGCCGCATTGGTACGTCCCGACAAAATGATCCCCGCAAGCGAGGCTAGAACGCCTGTCAGCATGTAGGAATAAAGGATCATGCGTTCTTTGCGGATGCCAGCAAACACGGCTGCGCGCGGGTTGGTGCCGATCAGCATCAGATTGATACCAAGCGTGGTGCGGGTCAGCAAAATTCCGACGAGAATGCAGACCACGATGAATAGAAGGAAAGGCGTGGCGATGCCCATGATCTTGCCATTGCCTACCCAGTTCCAAGCATCCGGGAAACCAACGATGGCAGGCCCACCGGTAAGCACCAGTGCCAGTCCCATCAGAACCTGGCCTGTGCCAAGTGTTGCGAGGATCGGAGTTATGCGCAGCTTGGCGATCAGCAGCCCGTTCACAAGGCCTGATAGAAGCCCGATAAGTATCGCAAGCAGGATACCAATGACAGTGTAGAACAACATTCCAGAGCCTGAAGTCTGGGCTGCCTGCACCATGGATGAGTGGAAATAGACGCCAGCGACGATACCCGCCAGATTGGCAATGCCGACCACCGAAAGATCAATGCCGCCCGTCAACATCGCAATCATCATGGCGATGGAAAGAATGCCCAGCTCCGGCATGATGTAGCTGATTGATTCAAAGTTGTAGTAACGCAGAAACTTGTCCGGGTTCATCCAGGTCATCAGCGCAAACACAAGCACGGTAATAACGACGAGTTGGATGATATTGTTGTCTCCGCCAAGGATGCGGCGCATGTCGAAAGACTGTTTCATGTCGCTTTCTCCCTTCAGGCGATGCTTTTGCGATCGCGCCACGCCGTGATGGCGGTTGCTGCGATGATAATGAGGCCCACAACGACACGCTGCCATGTGGTATCGACCTTCATGATGATGAGCGAGTTTTTGACCATCACGAGCATGAAGACGCCCATGAGTGTGCCAAGCACTGTTCCGCGACCACCGAAAATCGACGCGCCACCGAGAACTACGGCTGCGATCACATCGAGTTCGAGGCCTACAAAATCACGCGGATTGGCAAGCCAGATCATGGATGAATGCAGCAGCCCCGCAAAACCTGCCAAGGCACCCGCCACGCAATAAACGAAGAAGATCGTGCGGCGCGTGTTGAAGCCGACGCGCTTTGCGGCTTCCGGCGAGCCGCCATAGGCATAAACACTGCGTCCGATCATCGTATGGCTGAGGATCAGGTGGATCAGCAATGCAAGCGTGAGATAGACGAGGAACATCGCGGTAAGACCAAAGGCTGTACCGGAAGCTGAGGTGAGCGAAATTACGTCCGTCTTGCCAAACTCGATCAGCTCTTTTGGCATCTTGTTGATATTGACGATGCTGGTGCCAACGAGACCTAGCACAAGGCCGCGCACAATGGAGCCGGTGCCGAGCGTCACGATCAGCGGGATCATCTTGAAGCGGTGGATGATGAAGCCGTTAAAGGCACCGAGCAACAAGCCGATCAACGTTGCCGCGACAAACGGAATGAATACACCATCATAGCCCAGGTAAACCATAGCGCGGACGGTCAGATACATTGCCGCAATAGCAAAGGCCGTAAACGACACGTCGATGCCGCCGGAAATCATCACCAGCAGAACGCCAAGTGCCATGATGCCGATCACGACATTGGAACGTAGAAGCCCGAAAATATTATCCAGTGACCAGAAGGTGGGGTTGATAAGACCAATGATAATCATTGCGGCGAGAAGCACACAGGCAATGATGAATTCGGTACTGCGAAAGAATTTCATGTGCCGGTTCCTCAATTCAATGTCTTGAGCCGGTCATTGACGGCGTCTTCTGTCATGTTTTCACCGGAGAGTTCATCGACGAAACGTCCACGATGCATCACCAGTACACGATTGCAGTTTTGAACCAGCTCCGGCACATCATCGGAAATCATCAGAACGGCCAGACCTTCATCCTGTGCGAGTTTGCGGATGATGTTGTGAATCTGAGCCTTTGAACCCACATCAACGCCAACCGTTGGCCCGTTGAGGATCAGGATTTTAGCGCCAGTCAAAAGCCATCGCGCCAACACAACGCGTTGCGCGTTGCCGCCGGAGAGATGGTTGACGGGTGTATGCGGGCCGGGCGCAACAATATTCATTGCCGAAAACATATCGCGCGTCGTCGCATCTGCCTTTTTGCGATTGATGAACAAGCCGCGTACGAATTTCTCAATCGACGTCACAATGATATTGCGCTCAATCGACTGGGTGAGGAACAGCCCTTCCGTAAGACGATCTTCCGGCACATAAGCAACGCCGCAGGCAATACCTTCCTGCACGGTTTTGGGATGAACGGGCTTGCCGTCGATCCGCATATTACCGGTAAAGTCAGGCTTCATTCCGAAGAGGGCTAATGCGAGCTCGGTACGGCCGGAACCGATCAGGCCGGAAATGCCAACAATCTCGCCTGCATGAAGCGTGAGGCTGGCTTTTTCCACCGAACCGGGAACGGAGAGATTGTCGACCTCAAGGCTCGGGACACTGGTGGCGCCTTCACGGGCAACCCATTGGTAGCTGTGTGCCGTCAGTTCCTGACCGGTCATGGCGCGGGTAATCGCCGGTTCGTCAAATTCGTTAATCGGGCCTTCCGCGACTTTCTTGCCGTTGCGGAAAACAGTCAGCCGCTCGCTGATTTCCAGCATTTCGCGCATCTTGTGGCTGACGAACAGTACGGCGATGCCCTGTGCCTGAATATCGCGCACGATCTTGAACAGCGCGTCGACTTCATGTCTGGTAAGCGCGGTGGTTGGTTCATCCATGATCAGAAGCCGCGCATCAGCCATAACGGCGCGCGCTATTGCAACGATCTGCTTGCCGGATGTTGGCAGGCTGTCCACTTCGGCATCCAGATCCATCTGAACGCCGAGACGATCAAGAGCCTGCTGCGCAAGTTCGCGCACGCGCTTCCAATCGACAGCCTTACGACCTTCCATGAGAAATGTATTGATCGCGAGATTCTCCGCGACCGTCAGGTTCCCGAACAGCGAGAAATCCTGATAAATCACCTGAATGCCATGATGTACGGATTTGACAGGATCGAGCTTGCCGACCGTCTTGCCGTCGATCAGAATTTCGCCGTCTTCGGGTGTGTAAACACCGGACATGATCTTGATTACAGTGGATTTGCCAGAGCCGTTTTCGCCGGCAAGGCAGTGAATTTCGCCGGGCTTGATGGCAAAGGACACGTCGTCCAGCGCTTTCACGCCGCCAAAGCGCTTCCCGATATGGCGCAATTCGATCAGATTTTCAGTCATAGAGGCCTCGTGCAAGGCTGCAAATGCAGATGGAATGGGGAGAAAGAGGCGGGGGCCTCTTTCTCCTGTTCAGCAACGATTAGAAATCGTACTGATCCATGTTTTCCTTGGTCACGCCGACCCAGCCTGCGCCGTAGAGCAGGTTTGGCTTGGAAGCGTCGGGAGCGATCAGGCTTTCATAGCCAGGCAGACCGAGATTGAGGCCAGCCTTGATTTGCTCATTCTTCTTTTCAAGGGCTGCAACGGCCAGCATGTTCATGGCATAGCCAGCAACTGCCGGGTCCCAGAACTGAATATACTGAACATCGTCATTCTTGATGTATTCACCGGCAACCGACACAAGACCGGTGCCAGCGAAGAATACCTTGCCCTTGAGGCCACCTTCAGCAATCAGGCGGCCAGCACCAGCAGAAGTCGGCATTGGAGCGCCGAGAATGCCGGTGATGTCCGGATAGGCGGTCATCGCTTCTTTAAGCTTGGTGTAATCGGTATTTGCATCGTCATAGGTTTCAAGGCGTTCAGTTGCCTGCGACATTTCCGGGAAATTGGCCTTCTGGTACTCAATAGCACCGTCGATCCAATCCATCTGTGACTTTGAGGTCAGGCTGCCGACGGTAGCAACATATTTGCCCTTGCCGCCCATCGACTTGCCGAGTTCCTTCATAAGGTTGGCGCCGTAGGCCTTATTGTCGAAAGCTTCAATGTCATAGTCGACGTTTTGAATATTGGACGCTTCGTGGCTGATAACGACGATGCCGCGATCACGTGCTTTCTTCAAGACTGGTTCCACCGCTTCAACCGAAAATGGAACAATGGCAATAGCGTCAACGCCTTGTGCAATAAGGTTTTCGACGATCTGTACCTGGGCGGCCGCATCTGCCTGACTTGGACCAACCATCCAGACGTCATTGCCGGTATCGGCCTTGAACTGCTCAACGCCGTCACGCATACGGTCGAACCAGGCAATGCCGTCAACCTTCACAACTGTCGCGATCGTGTATTTCTTGTCGTTTGCCGTCGTGATCAGGTCTTTATTGATTTTGGACGTATCGACGACGCCTTCCGCAAAAGCATGTGGCACGGCAACAGACATCGTAACAGACGCGGCAATAGCCATAGACGCGATAAACTTCTTCACCGGTATTTCCTCCCTGGAAACGAATAGCCCCCGCCAAAAGCGCTTCCGCGCAGGCGAGATTGGTGACTACTGATTTTTACGCTGATGCTTTGCAGACTGCTGCTGACACCAGTGTCTCCTCCATTGCGACCATCAACACTGGATAAGTCGCAAATTCCTCTTTCTTGGCGCAGGCTGCCTGAAGCGTTGTGGCCTGCTGCAAATTCCTATTGTCAGATCCTCCCGATAATGCGAACTATAATGTTATAATCCGATCATTATGTTTGGATCGTTTCATATTTCTGTTTGACCTGTCAAGTATGCACCATCGCAATTGCACCAATTGATGTGGCAAGCTAAACGGGGGTGAACCGCAACCGAAATGGGGAATCAGTGAGCAGGATCAGTCGTAAAGACGAACGGATTGCCGAACTTGCGGCTCTTGTTGAGGAAGCGGGAGTGCTGCGTCTTCGCGACGCGGCAACGCGGCTGGGCGTTTCGGAAATGACAATTCGCCGCGATATCGGGACAGATTCCGGGCCGCTCAATTGTTTGGGTGGTTACATTATTCCTGTGCAGGATAACGGTAACGGCAGCGATTATGTCTTTGATCTTGAAAAAGATTGCCATGCCAATGCAAAAGCGCAGGCCTGCGCGGCAGCTGCAGCACTTATAGAAGCGCATGACACCGTTTTTATCGATTGTGGCACCACAACGCCATATCTCGCGCAGCAAATACCGCAAAACCAGCACATCACCGTGGTCTGTTATTCACTGAATATCGCCGAGATTCTGTCGCGCCGGGATGATGTCCGGCTCATCGTGCTCGGTGGGGTTTACCACCCGGAAGCCGCGTCTTTCTCAAGTGATGAAGGCATCGAAGTTCTCAAGCGCGTCAATATCAACAAGGCTTTCTTGTCGGCAGGCGGTGTTGATGAGCAACACGGAGTAACCTGCTCCCATTTTCATGAAGTGCCGGTAAAGCAGATGGCGATGCAGCGCGCGCTCCAGAAACATCTGGTTGTTGATGAAAGCAAGTTCGGCAAAGTCCGCGCTGCACGCTTTGCCGGAATGGTAGATTTCGATTCTATCGTTTCAGGCTGAAATACACGTCCGTCGTCCCGCTGTTAGGAAGCTTTGGTGCAGTTCAAATTTTCGAAATCGGCGCTGGTCATCACGATCATGATCTTCTTTGGTCTTTTGCTGTTGGCGACCGCAGGCGCTGGTCTTGGCTGGATAAGAAGCTTCTTAGGCGATGTTATTGCTGTAATCTTCGTCTATTTTGCATTCCGTACGGTGCTTGACGGAAACCGAGTTTTGTTGGCTCTGGCGGCATTTTTTGTAGGTGTGGCGGTTGAGGCCGGGCAATATCTGTCCAAAGTATTCGGTATTGAGATCAGCAACAGAGCGCTGCGGATCATTCTGGGGGCAACGCCGGATTGGCTCGATGTTCTGGCTTATGGAATCGGCGGGTTGCTGATTATCGCGTGCCTTGGAGCCGGCGCTTTATTGAAGCGGGATCAAAGAATGTGATTTTTCAGCAAGCGGACTTTCTTTGAACACAATGCTCTCTTATACCTCTGTTTATAGGCATTGCTGATGAGCGCTGGAACGCGTCTGTCGCTCGCAATAGCCTTCATCAATTCAAGCTTTTGACCACGGATGTACTGGCACTGGTAGACATTGATGATCAGGAAGGTCGGTGCATTTTTGCCCCGGCCTTTTTTGTTGCGTAAAATTCGATTGAATACGCGCACAGTACTTCAAGGGCGAAGATCGACCAGCTCATCTACCGACGTTGATGCTACGAGCATGTTTGCTTGGATTGTCCGCGCATATGCACATTCTTAACGAAGAATAGCACGCAAACTACCGGCGAAGGTCGCTTCGCACACTCGACGAATTTTGAGAGAAAAACTTTTTAGAGGATTGTTGGTCTACAGGGCCAGGCGAGGTTTATTGAACCTAAAGTAAACTTCATATTTTCGATCTAAGTGATTGGAAAATATGGTGGGCGATGAGAGACTCGAAGTCTGCAAAACGCTTAATTATCCATTGAAAACGTTTAGTAATTCCCGACGATATTGCTTGCCTGTGTACCAACTTAGTGTGCTGACGTCAATTCAAGCGACCGCCACGTTTTAGCGCCTTTAACCGCCGCCGCTCTTTCCTGTTTCCCTTTGCTAAATCTGGTCTGTAGGTATTTGGCGGATCGAACAGCAGACTTCGCTCGGAGTAATCAACGAGTATATCTAGTTTCTTTTGCAGAATTTGAGCTTCTTCATCCTCTTCTTCACTCCACCCCGTGAAATCGAAGCTCATTAGGTCTTCTGATCTTGCGCTGCTTGATGTGCCCGGTTCAGTCGCTAGTCCGTAGACAAAATCTACGTTTGGGGATTTAAATCTGATTACGTGAGCGTACGCTGTCAGCGCTGCCTGTCTCTCTTTGCGGTATCGTTTGCGGCTCCAAGATGCCTCTTTCGGAAATAGCAGAAAGAAGAAAATTGTGCGTTCATTACTCGAAGGCATGAAGATGCTAGTTCGAACATTTCTAGGCGTGGTCGTAATTTTTTGATTGATAGCGTTCGCCATTAATGCACGTTGAATTCTCGGCTCTGCCGCCAGAAATCTTAGGTTGCGCTCATTCCCAGTTAAACCCGCTTCATTTCCGTAGGCCAGCGTCCCTTCCCGAACGTACGAAGTGAAATGCTCAATTAGACGATCAATAAAAAGACCATCTTTCGCCAGAGCCAAACGCATTTTCCGGAATTCGCTCGATCTGTAGTAGTCCCATTGCTCCTCTGATATAAAGATCTTCTGACCCTCCTCTATCTCAACGCCGTTGAGATCGAATGACGGTTCCCCATTCTGGCTCATGTTGTTCAGGTAGAAACCAAGTAAGTCCTCCTCGCCGGGGCAGAAGAGTACTTTGTCTTGGGCGAGGAATTTTTCCTTTTCAGACAAATAGTTCACAAAATCGGTGATTGTGTCCAACTCGGTCATGACTATGTCTAGTGAAACCTCGTCAAATACGTGAACGAAACCTTTCTGCGAGTTTACACGACCAATGCGGAAGGGGCCACCAAGCTCATGATCTGAGTAATGGTCTCGATCCGATAAGCTTGGGGAGAGCATTAAGCTTCCTCGACTTCCAAGCCCGAAGAATGACTCACACCTTCCGGAAGCCCCGGTTGCCACAACGATCCTATGGAATATAAGGCCGCCCTTATCTAGGAGTGAGAACGGAAACTTTTGAGAGCACATTTTGTCCAGATATACTCGGTCTGGAAAATCCCTTATCCATTTTTCGGCGCCATGTATCTGCTGTGCAGATTTATCTATCGCTTTCTTGTACCATCGACGCCAATCAACATTAACGTCCCCGGTATTTGGAAACTCACATGACTTATCCGAGAAAATTATGACATGCTTTCCGAATACAACCAGCAGGTCGCAGAGTTCTTTCCCTTGGCGGCTGCTTTCACCAATGCCTCGGTCGGTATAAGGGTTCGGATAGCTCCACAAACTCAGAAAAGAATTCCGACAAAGGTTTCCAAGATAGCGTTCTGATGGTGTCAAGCCTAAGTCTTCGGTAGTCTGGTTCATATTTGATCGCTATCTCCGGCCAAAAAAAACAAAAAATACGAGCATTCAATTTCCCGTCAGACGTCCACAAAAGTGTCTATTTTGCCCATTTCCACATAGCTAGTCCCAAATGTAATTGGGAAGCTTTTTAGCTGCTGAGAGAGTTGCGTTCAAGCTGTGCTCCGTTTGTTTGGCAGCTTTCAAAATAACTAAAAAATCTGAGAGGTCGAACTCGAAAGATACAGAAGGTGAAATCCCCCTATGCCCTTCGAGCTACCTCCCAGTTAGGTAATTGCGTCTCTTTCTTAGAAGTTATTGGTGCTACCTTAGCGGGTGGTAGTTGTTGGGTGTTCTTATGCATCCCACGCGATAAGGTTTACATCATGGTGTTTGTTTAGTCCGACAGCGCTTGGTCTAGTTGGACTCACAGGCGGCACGTCTTTCTAGTCCAATAAGAATGGGTATTGACTTAATGGACTAAGTGTCCGATAGGTCTTTAAATTCTATTTGGACTTATGGGGCTTATAATGGACGCAGCACACAGCAACAATGTCGCCACCTATAGAGGTCAGCTTGTAGGTTATGCGCGCACATCGACCACAGACCAAAGGGCGGGGCTTGCGGCTCAGGAACGCGACCTCACAGCAGCAGGGTGCGACCGTATATTCAGCGAACAGACCTCGGCAAAGGATGCCAAGCGCACTGAACTTCAACGCGCCCTTGAACACCTACGCGAAGGCGACACATTCATTGTCACTAAGCTAGACCGACTAGCGCGTTCTGTTGCTGACTTGGTTGACATTACGTCAAAGCTACACAGCAAAGGCGTGGGATTGCGCATCCTCGCTATGAACCTCGATACAGGTACGCCCACGGGCAAGCTTATGGTGAACCTTTTAGGGTCTATTGCTGAGTTTGAGCGTGAACTTATGCTGGAACGTCAACGCGAAGGTATTGCTGCGGCGAAGGCTGAAGGCAAATACAAAGGACGCGCACCGACAGCGCAAAGGGAAGCTGATACAATCATTTGCATGAAAGACGAGGGTAAGTCAGTCGCTGAGATAATCAGTGCGACAGGCGTTGGTCGTTCGAGCGTATTCAGCATATTGAAAGAGGCGGGACGCACGACAACCAGACCAATTTAGCTTCAAGAGTTTCATCTTTGCGAAGGCGCGTAAGTACGCTAACGAAGACGGTGCCGCTTTCACGAAGGCACTGCGAGTTCGTCATGAGATTTACTAATCAAAGGTTGAAAACCAATTGAGTTGTGCAGCTAAAGAATGCATAAATGAAGCACATTAATATCTTATATAATTGATAATAAACGCTTTTTTAAAAAGCATAACAGAAATGAATCATTCGGGCTTGATTGAGTCAAATTTGTCATTAGACGGCGCTTAATTTGCATTGGTAAGCATTTCACACACCCAAACGAACCTTTGAGGAACTGTGAATGCTCACCTATGCCGACCTTCAATGCACCAATCCCCGCAACGTAATTCTGCTGCTTCAGGACGCCCTTGTTTCATCATGGAAGGCGTCTCGACAGTCAGGTGATGCGCCACACATAGCTGCCCTTTCGCACGGCTTAGAACTGCTGAGTGAAGTCGCCTTCGATTTTGCAGAAGGTCGCAAAGGGTATTTCGGCGATACTGGCAACGCAATGCGCTTGAGCCTTCTTACGCAGACGAGAGCGCTGAAACGTCTGACACCCGATGATCGGCTCAAAGTCCTATCCGCAATCAATTATTTTCAAGAACATCTGGCAGCTTTGTGCAGGAAAGACGTGAAGCGTGAGCGCCGCCGTGTTGCTGGTTTGCGTGAAGATAGGCGCAAAGGTCCCGTGAAGGGCCGCTCAGACTGCGCTTTTACCTCCGCTCAAGCATAAGAAAGGATATATTATCATGGCACGTCTACGCGGAAAAAGATGGCTTGCAGACTTTCGGACTGAAACTGGTGAAAGGTTGCGTCCGTCATTCGATACACAGGCTCAGGCGGAGGAATGGGAAAAGGCTGCAAAGGATGCCAAAATAAAAGGCCAACCGATCCCGCAGCCGCTGACAACCTGTTTGCAGGGTATTACGCCTCAGCACCTTGCGACATTGGGGCCACTCTATGATTATGTTGTCAAAACGGTTTGGAGCAAAGCACGGGGCAGCGTAACTCAGATCAAGAATGGTAAGGCCGTGGTGGATTTCTTCGGTCGTCACAAGTCTATTGATAAAATAACCACCTTCGAGATTACCGGAATGCGCTCTTTCTTCCTTAATAAAGGTAATGCGCCAGCAACCACGAACAGAAAGGCGGCTGCTCTGTCGAGAATGCTCAGGACGGCTCTTGAATGCGGTATTCTCAAGGACATGCCGAAATTCAATTGGGCGCCCGAAGGACAATCCAAGTTCCGTTATCTGGATGAACAGGAGGAGGACGTTTTGCTGGATTACTGGCAGGAACGGAAGTTGATGGATATGCATGATTTGTGTGTCCTCCTGCTTGATACGGGTGGACGCTGTTATTCGGAAGTGATGACATTCAAATGGGAGGATGTGCGCCGGGATTACGGTGCGGTCACATTTTGGGAGACAAAGACAGGCAAGCCGCGCACTGTTCCGCTCACACAACGCGCTCAGGGTGTTTTGAAGCGCCGCTATAACAGCCACAGAAGCAATGTAGGGCCATTCACCAATGTTTCGCGCTTTGTGATGCGCCATAAATGGGATGAAATGCGCGTTGCGACAGGGTTTCACGATGTAACCCCGCACACGCTGCGTCATACATGTTGCACGAAGCTGGTTCTTGGTGGCGTTGATGTGAAGCGCGTTATGACTTGGATGGGCCACAGTGCCATGCTGACGACCATGCGATACATGCAGATCAAGCCGACTGCGCTCGAAAGCGTTGTTAATGTTCTGGAAAATAGGAGACGATAAAGCGCCATAGCGAGTCGCTGAGAAGCGCTTTGAGTGTGGTGATGGTGTTTCCTGATAATGCCGTTGGTGGCGCTCAATGAGTCTTATCGGGGCGTTATGCGGCCTTCTGTGCTGCATTACCCCCTATCTTAGAAATTAATAGTTTGTCGCGCTCCTCGCTGAACGTGATTACCCCCTATAATTGATGAACATGTTTGTCGTGATGCTCTGCGCTATCGACCATGTGTAAGCCTAATCGGTTTTGCACCCCTGTAAGACCCGCAAAACCGCACCTTAATCCACACCTTCAATCGCCCCGCTTGGTCCATCCCGGCGGGGTTTTTTGCATTCCAGAAAGGAAAACAATGAAAGCACCAAAACCAATCCGAAAGCGCGGCTCAGTGCGCACCCCGATCCCCTTTGTTGATGCTTACGGCAAGCAAGTCCTGAAAGTTCCTCTTGATGACGCTGGTGCTGATTTCGCTTTGATTGATGCTGCTGACTATCAGCGCCTCATTGACAGCGGCATAACGCCTAACTGGTTTAAAAACGGTGACGGCCAAGGGCGCACTTATGTCAGGGCAGGGCTTTGGCGTGATGGTAAAGGAACGGTCAT
This sequence comes from Brucella sp., assembly GCF_032066345.1. Lineage (NCBI taxonomy): Bacteria > Pseudomonadati > Pseudomonadota > Alphaproteobacteria > Hyphomicrobiales > Brucellaceae > Brucella > Brucella sp. The sequence goes on along the minus strand of NZ_DAMBKZ010000022.1, from coordinate 53,043 downwards.
TCAAATAGCCCGTGCTGTTCTCAAGGCAGAGGGAAGGCGTGTCGTTCATTATCTTAATGGTGACAGTTTGGATTTGCGCATGAGCAATCTCAGGCTGAGTAAATGCCGCGATAAAAATGTAGCTATGCGTATCAGCAAAGTGTCAGCCGACCATGGATAATTCTGGCTTTCGTCTTTGGCTGGATGAGGTGTCCAAAAAAGCAAAGGCTAGGGGAGGAATAGCATGGACAAAAACGATGCTACGCAATGCAAAGCTGGAGGCAAACAGGCAGACCCACGATAAAACACCGATAATTCATGATCGAAAGCGCGGTGAAATCGTCAATCCGATAACTGGTGAAATATCGACAGGTTGTCTTTCTATTGGCGCTTTCGCAAAGGCCCTTAATATAACCACACACCGCTTGAGTCAGACCATGAAGCATCTCGGTATGGTCGTTTATATCTTGGATTATCGCAATGTGCCGATGGTCCGTGATGCGGCGTTTCAAAAGCCTCGTTATTTCCACACCCCGGACGCTTCTCAGAGTGCTGTCAAAAATAACCTTGTCGTGCCGATTAAGGTCAGGAGGAAAGGCGGCTTTGGGCGGTTTCTTTTGGTGACTCCTTTGGGGCAAAAGTTTCTGAGAAAAGCGGTCACGTGCGGTCCTTCGCAAGAAAAAGCCGTAGATACGCGAAGGAAGATTGTCGCTAGTTTGCGTTGCGAAGGGCTGACAATCCGGGAGATCATTGAAAGGACTTCGTTTTCGCGAAGAAGTGTACTTCGACACATGAAGATGATTAAGCACTTGGAAGCAGGGATGCCACTTTTTTGACGTTTACCTATAAAAGAAACTTCGGGTCTCAAGCAGGGTGGGCAGAGGTGCCACTTTTTGTCTGTTTACCTATTATAAGAGTTTGAACGAGACGCTTTATAGGCCGCTTAATGGTACTCACTCCTGACGGAGTTGGTCCGAAAACACCTTCCAGCTTTATATATTTGATGATGTCGGAATGGGTTTTGCACATAAAGCGCAACCTTTCCCGCACATTCTCAAGCCTTGTCCAGCCTGTTGTTCGTTACGAATGGCGGTGGACGATCGGTGAGAAGACGTACGAAAGCAAGGTATTTCAGTGTCTTATCGACTTACGTCCTACCCCAAGACACCTTTTACAAGGTTGTCTTAATTCATCAGTGGTCGGTACTTCCACGTAAACCGCCACATAAATCAAACCTTCATTCTAATAATTCCCGCGCTGTCATGCATGTCGCAATGCATTTTTGACGGTCGCTTCTAGCTGCCTTTGAAAGGAGCAAATACATGCAAATAATTGAAAATGCGTCTCTTTCTCTAACCACTCATATCACCGTCCACATTGACGCCGAATGTCCGGTAAGCCACGCCCCCGGCTCATTTGCTGCAATCATACAGCTTTGGGAAGGGCCATCGAGAGGGTTTCGTCATGTAATTGCTGCGAGTATCGGCAATACGACCAAGAACCGGATGGAACAGAAGGCAGCTATAGCAAGCATGAGATTTATTCGAGATACATATGCAGCAGCATTCCCCATTACCGTCTATAGCGTGAGCAACTATGTCGCGGACGGCATGTCCCTGTGGTTGCATAAATGGAAAACTAAAAACTGGTCGTCTTACGACAAGTCGCCCGTGAAAAATCGAGATTTATGGGAAGCTCTGGTTGATGCTGCGGAAGGGCTGCGTGTCGAATGGAAATGGCTCAGAAGCAACCTTAAAGACCCCGATAACAAGGCTGTTGACGCGCTCGCTAAGACTGAGTTGGAAAGATACCGCAGCGCAACATAAAGCCCCCACAGCTCCACAAAACAGCCCATTAAGTGCCCTTCACGATCCTTCGTGTGGGGCTTTTTCTATTCAATCACAGTCACATAAGGACATACAGACCCATGGCAAATGAATTATTCGGAAGCCGCATTCAGGCCCCATCATTACGCCCTGTCGGGCTTCAACCCGCAGCAATACCGGGAAGCACGTTCGTCAGGCCAGCACAGCGCGAAGCCGGGGGCAACCTCCGCGCCCTCGCTGACAGCCTTGGCGGGCTGAATAACGCCCTTCAGAACTATAACGCCGTCACAAAGGCACAAGAAGAAGACCCTGAAAGCCGCGCTAACCGCGAATGGAAAGCCAAACGGTCGCTCATGTCTCGTGAGGAACTCATAGAGGACGTGAAATCCGGCTCTGCAAACGGCATCCGCATCCGTGAAGATGCGCAAATGTCATTGCTCGGTGAGAAGGCCGCAAGTGACAGTCGCGTTGAGATGGAAAAGTTCTTCTTCGGCGGCGGCTTTGATCTCTCGTCGGGCGACCCTGAAACCGCCTATCAGCAGAAGCTTGCAGAGTATGCCGAAGCGCTGCCTAACGATCTCTCTAAGGCCGCTTTCTACCGCGCTATGGAGCCGCACCGTCAACGCATGATGGACGGCATCGGCAAGCAGAAGGTGTCCTATATGGAAGGGCAGCGGAATAGCGCTGTCGTTGATACCTTCCGCAACATCATTGATGATGACCTTGCGGGGGGCAAGCTGACTGCGACACAGATTGCTCAGAATGTGTTCTCAAGGTCCGCTTCAAACAGGGACTTCTTGGGGCTTTCGGGTGATGAGCAAAACGAGACGATTTTTGAGATTGCTAAGGAATACGCGGCAAAGGGCCGTCCAGATATTGTTGAAGCGCTGCTTAGAGAGACTCGTATTGGTGCGGATGGTGAGAAGCTTCCGGCTATTGGAAGGATCGCTAAGTATGGCACTGAGTCGCTCAAGCTGGTTGAGACGGCGAAGGACGTGCGGGATGGGAAGGTTCAGGAAGACGGTCTCGTTGAACGCAACACTGTCAACGACATGGTTGTGAACGGCACATTCACTCTGAAAGACGCAGAAAAGCTGAAGGGAAAGGGTTTATTCACGACGAAGCAGTTGGGGGACATGGTGTCTCAGAGCACTCAGAACCGCCTGACTGCTGAGAAAAATGCTTATATTTCAGACCTAAAGCGCAGTTACAAGAAAGCCCATGAGGACGGAAAGCAAGCTGTTTTATCCGAAGCTTTGTCCATTTCTAACCGAGTAGGCGGTATCGCTCTGCTGAAAGACCGTGAAATCCCATCCGAAGTTGATGAGGACAAGACCACCTACACCACAAAACAGATCAAAGATGACATGGTATCGCATATGGAAAACCAGTGGGATGTCCGACAGGAGCAACTTATCGCTAATGGGACGCCACCTGAACAAGCCCGTAAGCAGGTATTCGGTGAGCGTGTGTCTTGGTACGGCAATAATGGTATCGTCAATAAGCAATGGGATGCGCTGCTCAATGGCATAGCTTCCCGATCAACAACTGAGATGCTGGTTGAACGTGGGCATGTTCCCGAAGCTTTGGTTCAACATGCGGAACTCTATCGGGATTTGAAGGCAACAAATCCGGCATATCTCAGCACCGTCATGCAGGATGCGAAATCGAAGACGTTTCTTGAAGCGTATCAACGCGGAGTCGAGACATTGCGTTTGGATAAGCAAGGTGCGCTGCATTATGCGGCAACACGCGTGACTATGGACCCCGCTGAGGAAGCTCGATCCAATCTGAGGGCCACAGAAATAGACAGCATTGTGAATAGCACAATGTCGGCTTTAGGTTTGGAAAAGCGTGGGCCGGGGTATTCTCAGGTTTATGGGCGTGTGATGGAAATGTCTAAGAGCGGCAGCACGAGAGAGGAAATCAAAGACAATATTCAGAAGGACCTTGAAACGAACTCAGTAGTAATAAACGGCAGTCTGGTTCCGACTTCGCGAGACTTACCGCCTGACTTCCCGGAACTCATGGAAATGGAAATTCAGGACGTTTATGAGTTTGCCAAGGAGCGTGAGGGTGTTGAGAGCGTTGATGACTTGACCGTCATTCCAGTAGGTGACAGCGGAAAATGGATGGTTGTTAGCAAATCTCGCGGTTACATGCCGTTAGGAAGCGGAAACCTGATTACTGCGGGGCGCCTCGATGTGAGGCGTAACTACCGCAGACAGCAGGAAGAAAACCGACTCAAGGCTTTCGCCAGTGCAAAGGAAACGGAACGGGACAAAATGCGTGAGGAACTTATTGCCGACCTTGAGAAAGATCGGGCAAACATTGTTCGTTGACGCAAGAAATCAGGACCGCTTTCAAGGGCTGTTGCAGATCGGCTTGAGGAGAACTTCAAGCGGAAAGCGGAAGGCCGTGGAGGGTTCTTTAGGGAACTTTCTGAGGGCTTCTCAAAGAAAATAAAGGCGACCGCAGACGCGGACCGCCAGAATTATTATGACCAGATGAAGTTCTACGAGGACTTAGGCTCGTTGTTTTCTAGTGCCCTTCCTTCCGTTACGATTGGAGGCAGTAAGCTGAACAACGGTTGGTCGCTCCGATAATCAAATTGGCCCCGCTTCGGCGGGGTCTATTCGATTTGGTGAAGAAAAAAACATAAAAAGAGCCATTTACAAGATATTTGAATTAAAAAACGTTGGGACTCGCTTATTTACTCTGTAGTGACTGAGATCGAGTTGAGGAAAAATATACCGATCATTGCAATGGTTACTATTTTTCCGAGAGAAAAAATCTAAACTATTTCTTCTCTCGTGAAGAGAAAATCAAACTCGCTTCAAGTCTATATTTATTCCTTTTTCATTGATTTCCTTAGCAAGCGCGAGGGCTGCCTCACCAACCTCATCTTTGAAAGGGATATAGATAACACCTTGAATGTCGCTAGGACGCTCCATATTCTCTTGCTGTCTCATTAGAACGGCAACGCGATCACGCCCCAATTTTGTTAACATCATCCCCAACTCTAAAACAACATTTTGCCGAGCACGAAAGGCCTTTTCTTCTTCGTGACCAGCACGGTGCCCTTCATCATCAGGCGTAGCCAGTACAACAGCAAAGTTTGCAGTTTTTGCAGCACCTTCCAATTTTTCAATAATCGTCTGCCCACCAGACGTGAGTTGATCGAGAATAATCGGATTTAGGCCCCATCGCCGTAACATCGCTTCTAATTCTGTGCGCGCGATGCTATCGTGACCATACACAACAAATACGTCACGAGGGCTGCTGTTAGTAGGTTGAATACCCGTTGCGGCTGTCGTTCCGTTTACAGGTGCGGCAATGGGCTGACCGAGAAGCGTGTTTATCGCGGCTTGATTTTTCCCTTGTACGACTAGTTTGCCGGTATCGTATAAATTAATAATCTCACCGGAAGTGCACTTAATTGCCCATCCCTTGTCATTTGACAGTCGATCACAACTTTTTACGTTATAACCATTTGTTTGTAATAGATTAACTAAGTCATCATGGTTCATTTGGATTGCCCCTGCAAATTGATATCTGAGTTAGGAGCAATATACGCGGAACGTGATGTGGTCAATTTTCATTTTTAGAAATATAATATCCGCTATTAATGCCTTTACTATTATTTAAAATTTTATGATCTCTTTTGATTTCTCAAAAATGTTCATTTTTCCTGTGAAGGTAAAAGATAGACGTGAAGTGTTTGTCGAGTTTTGTCAATTTTAGGCTGTCTAGGCACAGGGGTTGTACACGCGACTTGATACTTATCTGAAATTATGTAATAAAAACAATGTTTAATGGCCATTTCAGCCGAGTTCAATGCTCTCTCGCAGCACCAGCGCTCCCCCGCGCTGAAATCATTAATACCGCTTGCGCCATAAGGCGTTTTACCCATAACGAGGCTGCTGACGCGTTGGCCTTTCTTGAGTTCAAAAGTACGATCATAAGCCCTCACAGACTCGCAAAACAGCCCATTAAGCGCCCTTCACGATTTATTTGTGAGGGGCATCCCTATAGTGAGTTAAGGCGCTATTCGTTCATATATGATGGTATCTTCTCAATTTCGCGAGCTAGTCCGGGTAGCATGGCTTCGCTCTTGCCATATCCTGCTGCTGAGTTACCAGTTGCTCGTCCGGTCACATAGTCCTTCGCAGAGTCTTGAATACCACCGACACGACACATGTCTTCGAACAAGTGCCGCCAACCGTGGTTAGGTGCGAGGTCTTTGCGTTCAATTTTCAATGTGTTGCGTATCCAGTCTCGCACGTTTCCTTGTGAGCGTGTAGGGAATATGCGAATTGAACTGCGTCCGGGATACGCAGCAATAAGGTCTATCAAACCTTCATTCAGAAGGTCTTGATGGATTGGCACACGCCGCTCACTCGACTGTGTTTTCAGCGTCTTGCCGCCCATCGTGGTTAGCTTGAAAAACCAGTCATTACCGACTTGGAAAAAGTCGTTCGGTGTTAATTGCGCGACTTCGTTTATTCTCGCGCCTGAATATGCACATAGCCAAGGAAGCCACCTCCGCTCCAAGCTCCGTTCCTGTCTTGCGGCTTTCAGAATTGTTCGCGCTTCTTCGAGTGTCAGTGTACGCTGGTCGCTTGGCGCAGCCTGATAAGAAGGCGGAATGACAACTTCTAACGGGCTAGCCTGTGGAAACAAATCACCCAAACTATGTTGTCTGGCCCATTCTATAACGGTTTTCAGGTTTTGGAGCCGTTGTTTGATCGTACGGTTCGACAGTTTTGCCTTGTCGAGCATGTCTCGTACCCATGCATCCGCTTCACGAGCGGTAACGGTAGTCAGATCATCGCTTTTTCTGAACCTAGCGAACTCCTCGACTGCATTATGATATTTAGAGATAGATTGCGTTCTTACAGGCGAAGCGGTTTTACCAGAAGAACGGCGGGAAACCTCGGCGTTTATGACGGAAGTAAATGTGATTTCACCAATGCGCTTATTGGCTACTTTAGGCTTATCGGCTTCAAAACTTGGATACTTATTTGTTTCGCCGCTATCCGTATAATCACCGCCAGCCTTCGCGTGGTTGATTTTTGCTGCCTCGTTCAATGCTGTTCCAACCATTTGCAGAAAGCGTGTACGATGTTGTGGCTCAATTATTAACGCCCTTACGCGATAACACTGCGTCAGCGACTCTGCCGAACTTCTTCTCTAAATCGTTGGCTTGCTGTTCAAGGGTAGGTATCGCCAGCGTATTGAGTCGTCCATTTAGCGCAGCGGTATTGCTTTCAACCACCTTTTCCCAAAGGCTCTGGCTGACTGGTTCTTCATCGAATATTTCGACAGATATTCCTCTTGCTTCTCCTGCTAGGGCAAGCATCTGCTTGAAGGTGAGGGGTTTAGAGCCTTCACGTAGCGTCACCCAAAACTCTTGAAGCGCTGCATGAGCCGCGCTGAAACGACGTTTTGCTTCTGCGGGTTCACGCGTTCCAAGCGAGACCTTTACAAATCCCTTTATAAGAACACGCTTTAGATCATCGCCGACAGGGAGAGAAATTGATCTTCCGTGCGCACGTTGAACAAGGTCAGACGGCACTCGGGTGCGAAGATAATAAACGTTGCCGATAAGGAAAGGGGAGGACATTGTGAGACTCATTGTGTGCCAGCCTTGTGTACTAGAATGTACGCCGGAAACTCAATGGTTTCAATAACTTCAACATTATCAAGGGGATAATATGGTGGGCGATGAGAGACTCGAACTCCCGACATCTTCGGTGTAAACGAAGCGCTCTACCAACTGAGCTAATCGCCCGACTGACTTGTCAGCCGCTGTGAGAGCCGTTTAGGCTGTTCGTTTCGAGAGTGCAAGCGGAAAAATTAGAAAAATGCATTTTTTTAGTTCTCCGGCTAAAATCGATAGGCCTGCTGGGGATAACTCAAATCGGCGCTCTTATAAGAACTACGTGTGAGAGCCTGTTTCATGCACTTGATCATGCAACGCGATTCTATTTTCCATTTAATTTGAATGCGTTCGGGCGATACATGCAGAGATGTGGATAAAAGCTCCCCTATAAGAAAGCCCGCAAAATGGGGGCTTTTAAAATAAAATCGAATTTCTTCTTTTTTCTTCAGACCACTCGCTTGACACTCGTGAGAGAACCCCTTAAACGACCGCTCACACCGAACGGAAACGCCGGTGACTATCCAGCCAAACGGCTGAAAATGAAATGCGCGGGTGTAGCTCAGTTGGTTAGAGTGCCGGCCTGTCACGCCGGAGGTCGCGGGTTCGAGCCCCGTCACTCGCGCCATTTTCTTTCAAGAATTCGATCATAAAATCTTGAAGAAAATGGCGCTTCTCGCGTTTTTATTCCCATGATGAAACATTCAAATCTTATGCCTCAGTCATGCCTGATCGAGAGCTTTATCTCGCCGCATGCTTAGCCGCGCAAGCGAACTGGCGTCATCATTCATATTGTCAGGGTGGGGCTATTTCGCTTTACTCTTCCAGGAGAGATAGGCGACAGACAAAATCCCGGCCAGAATGACCAGAACGTCGCCACTTGTGAGCAGATATGTGCTCAAATCTCTCTCCTTTTATTAAGCTCAGACTCTGATGCCGAAGCGATGGGGTGTTCGTACCTGCAGTTTCGTCAGCATTTGATTCTTATGCCAATGCGAAAGCGCTACGATCCTGAGGGGCAATTTTAAAAAATACTGGCTGATTGCTGAAGGCACGCGAAACCACTCATTGAATCGCTGGCGCTAATTCATTTCAAGAATCGTGGTCATGACGATGAGAATTTTCCGCCGGTAGCGACAGGTCGGCAGAAGTGAGGAGGGGGCTGTTTTGCACTTTATATATAAGTGTGATTTTCACTCGCTATATATAAAGAGTGCTCAGCGACTTTCCTGAAGCGAAGCTGCGTCTCAATTTATTCCGTATTCGAAAGCAAGCGAGTGAATCGCATCCCGGTTTGCGCTTCGCAATGAATGTGAGCAATAGAAATGAATCGGAGGCATTTGCGGTGAATGACAGGTGCGAACTTGATTGAAAATCCGCCGTCAGTTTTGTCGCTCGCATCTAAATCGATTGATTCTATTCGCCTCAAAATGGCGAAAGACGGTTTGTCTCTAAATACTCACGAAATTATGATGTTTTCGTGCTATACGAAAATAGGGTGGCATATATGGGCTTGATGTTGCCTCTTATTAAGCATCTTGACCGGACTATACCCGCCTGATCGCGTTGGAGGGCTTGCGCTTGCGCGCATGCTGCGCTAACCGTCCCCGCGAAATGAACTAAGTTCGCACGGCATGCCTTTTGAAGCTGCTTGAGGCGACGAGGTCGCAATAGATGCAATGTGTCGCATGGTGGTAAGCTTCAAAAAGCTTATGACAGGCGGCGCAGCCTCGTATTCAAGCCGGATAAGGATCATGAACGAGCTTTTAAGTTCCTATTTGCCGATTGTCATCTTTCTCGGCATCGCAATGGTAATCGGTGTAGCCCTTCTGGTTGCGCCGTTTCTAGTCGCGTACAGACAGCCCGACCCGGAAAAGCTTTCAGCTTACGAGTGCGGCTTCAATGCCTTTGATGACGCCCGTATGAAATTCGACATCCGTTTCTATCTGGTGTCGATTCTCTTTATCATCTTCGATCTCGAAGTCGCCTTCCTGTTCCCGTGGGCAGTGTCCTTCGGTGCAATCGGCTGGTTTGGTTTCCTGTCGATGATGTTGTTCCTTGGTGTTCTGACCATCGGCTTCATCTATGAATGGAAGAAGGGAGCGCTGGAATGGGATTGACCGGCACAAATCAGTCGTCGGGTTCGACGCTCATTGCTCCGCAGCCAAAGGGTATTCTTGACCCTCGCACGGGCAAGCCTGTTGGCTCCGACGATGCGTTTTTCAACGATCTGAACAGTGAACTGTCCGACAAAGGTTTCATCGTCACATCTGCTGACGCTCTGATCACCTGGGCACGTACAGGCTCACTGATGTGGATGACCTTCGGTCTCGCATGTTGCGCTGTGGAAATGATGCACATTTCCATGCCGCGCTATGACGCCGAGCGTTTCGGTATCGCGCCGCGCGCATCTCCACGTCAGTCCGACGTTATGATCGTTGCAGGTACGCTGACCAACAAGATGGCTCCAGCTCTCCGCAAGGTCTACGACCAGATGCCTGAGCCACGTTACGTCATTTCGATGGGTTCATGCGCCAACGGCGGCGGCTATTACCACTACTCTTATTCTGTAGTGCGTGGCTGCGACCGCGTTGTTCCGGTCGATATTTATGTTCCAGGCTGCCCGCCAACGGCGGAAGCTCTGCTCTACGGCATTCTGATGCTGCAGAAGAAAATACGTCGTACAGGTACGATCGAGCGTTAACAGGGCTTTCGCAGTCCCGTTGGTGCAAGAGGGTTTATTAGAGTTCGATCCATTTTCCCAAGGATGGGTCGAAATCTAAAAGAGGAAGTTAGAGATATGAGCGAAGAAGCTCTTGGTGAACTTTCCGGCTATATCAAAGAACGTCTCGGCGATGCGATCGAAGAGGCGAAGCTGGCCTATGGCGAGCTTACTCTTAATGTTCCGGTTACGAGCCTGATCAGCGTTCTGACGTTTCTGCGCGATGACGTGCAGTGCCAGTTCGTGAACCTGACGGATATTTCCGGCGTAGACTATCCGCAGCGCGTTCAGCGCTTCGATGTTGTCTATCAGCTCATGTCTCCACGCCAGAACCTCCGCATTCGTGTGAAGGTTAAGGCTGATGAAGATACGCTGGTCCCTTCAGCTGTCGGCGTTTACGTCGGTGCTGAGTGGTTTGAACGTGAAACCTACGACATGTATGGCGTTCTGTTCTCTGGCCATCCGGATCTGCGTCGCATTCTGACCGATTACGGTTTTGAAGGTCATCCGCTGCGCAAGGACTTCCCAACGACTGGTTTTGTTGAAGTTCGCTATAGCGATGAAGCAAAGCGCGTCGTTTATGAGCCTGTCATGCTGCGACAGGAATTCCGCAATTTTGATTTTCTCTCGCCATGGGAAGGGACGAATTACGTCCTGCCGGGCGATGAGAAAGCCAAGACGAACTGAGCGACAGGAAGCTGAACATGGCTGAGACTCAGGTCCGCAACTTTAATATCAACTTCGGTCCGCAGCATCCTGCTGCGCACGGCGTTTTGCGTCTTGTTCTTGAACTCGACGGCGAAGTCGTGGAACGCGTCGATCCGCATATCGGTCTGCTGCATCGCGGCACTGAAAAGCTGATGGAAACGAAGACCTATCTTCAGGCACTTCCTTACCTCGACCGCCTCGATTACGTGGCGCCGATGAACCAGGAACACGCCTACGCTTTGGCTGTTGAGCGTCTGCTCGGCATCACAGTGCCGAAGCGTGGCCAGCTGATCCGCGTTCTCTTTTCGGAAATCGGCCGTATCCTGAACCACATTCTGAACGTGACCACGCAGGCCATGGACGTTGGCGCACTGACGCCGCCGCTCTGGGGCTTCGAAGAGCGTGAAAAGCTGATGGTGTTCTACGAGCGCGCTTGTGGCGCACGTATGCACGCAGCTTACTTCCGCCCAGGTGGTGTGCATCAGGATCTGCCTGATCAGCTCATTGAAGATATCGGCAAGTGGATTGATCCATTTTTGTCGACGACGCTTACGAACCTCGATGATCTGATTACGCCAAACCGTATTTTCAAGCAGCGTAACGTCGATATTGGCGTTGTTTCGCTCGAAGATGCATGGGCATGGGGCTTCTCGGGCGTCATGGTTCGCGGTTCGGGTGCAGCATGGGATCTGCGCAAGTCGCAGCCTTATGAATGCTACAACGAAATGGAATTCGATATTCCTATCGGCAAGAACGGCGACTGCTATGACCGTTACCTGATCCGTATGGAAGAAATGCGCCAGTCGGCTCGCATCATGCGCCAGTGCGTAGATCTTCTGCTTGGCAAGGAACGCGTCGGTCCTGTTTCGAACACCGACAACAAGATCGTGCCGCCGAAGCGCGGCGAGATGAAGCGCTCGATGGAAGCGCTTATCCATCACTTCAAGCTTTACACGGAAGGCTACCATGTGCCTGCCGGTGAAGTTTACGCAGCAGTTGAAGCACCAAAGGGTGAATTTGGCGTCTTCCTCGTATCGGATGGCTCCAACAAGCCTTACCGCTGCAAGCTGCGCGCACCGGGCTTTGCCCATCTTCAGGCTATGGATTTCCTGTGCCGCGGCCACATGTTGGCTGACGTGTCGGCAATTCTTGGCTCGCTCGATATCGTGTTTGGTGAGGTTGACCGCTGATGTCCGTTCGCCGTCTCGCAGATGATGCCGTCCAGCCGGCTGGTTTCGCTTTCAACGCGGAAAACCAGGCCTGGGCGCACAAGACGATCGCAAAATATCCGGAAGGCCGTCAGCAGTCGGCTGTTATTCCGCTGCTCATGCGTGCGCAGGAACAGGATGGCTGGGTCACGAAAGCCGCTATTGAACATGTCGCTGATATGCTCGATATGCCTCTGATCCGCGTTCTTGAAGTTGCGACTTTCTATACGCAGTTCCAGCTCAAGCCAGTTGGAACGCGCGCGCACATTCAGGTTTGCGGCACCACGCCTTGCATGTTGCGTGGTTCGGAAGCCCTGATGGATGTTTGCCGTCATAAAATCCACCACGATCCTTTCGAGCTTAATGCCGAAGGCACGCTGTCGTGGGAAGAAGTCGAATGCCAGGGCGCTTGTGTCAATGCACCGATGGTCATGATCTTCAAGGACGCCTATGAAGACCTGACGCCAGAACGTCTGGCTGAAATCATCGATACATTCGAAGCAGGCAAGGGCGACACTGTTAAGCCAGGTCCACAGGATGGCCGTATCACGTCTGAGCCTATGGGCGGACTGACGGCTCTGACCGAAGATCTGGACTACAGAAAAGTTGGTTTGGAAACCCGTAAGGCATCGGATGCCGCAGTTGCCAAAGCCAAGGCGGAAGCCGAAGCAAAGGCAAAGGCGGAAGCTGAAGCCGCAACCAAAGACGGAAGCAGGTGAGACATGCTGGCTGATAAAGATCGCATCTTCACCAATATCTATGGCTTTAAAGACCAGTCGCTGAAAGGCGCCATGTCGCGTGGCCATTGGGATAACACCAAGGGCTTCATCGAAAAGGGCCGCGACTGGATCATCAACGAAATGAAGGCTTCGAACCTTCGTGGACGTGGTGGCGCAGGCTTCCCGACTGGCCTGAAATGGTCGTTTATGCCGAAGGAAGTGACGGATCGTCCGCATTACCTCGTCGTGAATGCCGATGAATCCGAGCCGGGCACCTGTAAGGACCGCGAAATTCTGCGCCACGATCCGCATACGCTGATCGAAGGCTGCGTGATCGCCGGTTGTGCCATGAGTGCTCATACTGCTTACATCTATCTGCGCGGCGAATTCATGCGTGAGCGTGAAGCGCTGCAGGCAGCGATTGATGAGTGCTATGACGCTGGCCTTCTGGGCAAGAACAATAAGTGCGGCTGGGATATGGATATTTTCCTCCATCACGGCGCCGGCGCTTATATCTGCGGTGAAGAAACAGCTCTTCTCGAAAGCCTTGAAGGCAAGAAGGGCCAGCCACGTCTGAAGCCTCCGTTCCCTGCGAACATGGGCCTTTATGGCTGCCCAACGACTGTTAACAACGTTGAATCGATTGCTGTTGCTCCGACAATCTTGCGTCGCGGCGGTGCATGGTTCTCGTCGATTGGCCGTCCGAACAACGTCGGCACCAAGCTGTTCCAGATTTCTGGTCATGTGAACACGCCTTGCACCGTTGAAGAAAGCCTCGGCATTACTTTCCGCGAGCTGATCGAAAAGCACGCTGGCGGCATCCGTGGTGGCTGGGACAATCTGCTCGGCGTCATTCCCGGCGGTGCATCCTGCCCGATTATCAAGGGTGAAGACATGATGGATGCCATCATGGACTTTGACGGTATGCGCGAAAAGAAATCTTCGTTCGGTACCGGCGGCGTGATCGTCATGGACAAGTCCACTGACGTGATTAAGGCAATTGCCCGTCTTTCAGCTTTCTTCAAGCATGAAAGCTGCGGTCAGTGCACGCCTTGCCGTGAAGGCACGGGCTGGATGTGGCGCGTCATGGAACGCATGGTCAAGGGTAACGCGCAGAAGCGCGAAATCGACATGCTTCTCGACGTAACCAAGCAGATTGAAGGTCACACGATCTGCGCGCTTGGTGATGCTGCTGCATGGCCTATTCAGGGCTTGATCCGCAATTTCCGTCCGGAAATTGAAAAGCGCATTGACGATTATACACGCAACGCTGTTCAGAGCCGCAACATCCGCCTCGAAGCGGCTGAGTAAGCGGAAGAATACGTTGTATGTCCGCCCGGGAAGGGCGGACTTTAGAGTTTGACATCTGGAAGATGCGGCAAGAGCCGCAGGTTTGGATAAGCGATGGCAAATATTAAGGTTGACGGCACAGAGATCGAAGTACCCGATCACTATACGCTCCTTCAGGCTGCCGAAGCCGCGGGGGCTGAAGTCCCGCGTTTTTGTTTCCACGAACGGCTTTCCATCGCTGGAAACTGCCGCATGTGCCTTGTTGAAGTGAAGGGTGGACCGCCAAAGCCGGCAGCATCCTGCGCTATGGGTGTTCGCGATCTGCGTCCTGGCCCGAACGGCGAAGCACCTGAAATTTTCACCAACACGCCTATGGTCAAGAAGGCCCGCGAAGGCGTGATGGAATTCCTGCTCATCAACCATCCGCTCGATTGCCCGATCTGCGATCAGGCAGGTGAGTGCGATCTACAGGATCAGGCAATGGCATTTGGTACCGATGGCTCGCGCTATCGTGAAAACAAGCGTGCCGTTGAGAACAAGTATATTGGTCCACTCGTCAAGACCGTGATGACACGCTGCATTCACTGCACGCGCTGCGTCCGCTTCACGACTGAAGTGGCTGGCATTTCCGAGCTCGGCCTTATCGGTCGCGGTGAAGATGCTGAAATCACCACCTATCTTGAACGCGCAATGACCTCGGAACTGCAGGGCAATGTTATCGACCTTTGCCCGGTTGGTGCTCTGACCTCGCGTCCATATGAATTCCAGGCTCGTCCGTGGGAACTGAACAAGACTGAAACCATCGACGTGATGGATGCTGTCGGTTCGAACATCCGCGTTGATACCCGTGGCCGTGAAGTGATGCGCATCATGCCGCGCGTCAATGAAGCGGTGAACGAAGAGTGGATTTCCGACAAGACCCGCTTCATCTGGGATGGTCTGCGCACCCAGCGCCTCGATCGCCCATATGTTCGCAAGGAAGGTCGTCTGGTTGCAGCTTCGTGGCCAGAAGCTTTCGCAGCAATCGCTGCCAAGGTTTCTGCTACTTCCGCTGACAAGATCGGTGCAGTCGCTGGCGATCTGGCTTCGGTTGAAGAACTCTATGCTCTGAAAAGCCTCATTGCATCGCTCGGCTCGAAGAATATCGATAGCCGTCAGGATGGCGTATCACTTGATCCAGCTTTGGGTCGTTCAAGCTATCTCTTTAACACAACGATCGAAGGCATTGAAAATGCTGACGCTCTTCTGATCATCGGCTCCAACCCACGCGTTGAAGCAGCTGTTCTGAACGCTCGTATTCGCAAGCGTCAGCGCATGGGCCATTTCCCGATCGCTCTGATCGGCGAACAGGCTGAACTGCGTTACGACTACGAATATCTGGGTGCAGGCGCAGACACACTCGCAGCAGTTGCTTCGGGCAAGAACGCATTCCGCGACGTGCTGGCAAAGGCTGAACGTCCATTGATCATCATTGGTCAGGGCGCGCTCACCGGCGAAAATGGTGCAGCAGTTCTCGCATCCGCTGCAAAGCTTGCGCAGGATGTTGGTGCAATCAACGCTGAGTGGAACGGTTTCTCGGTTCTTCACACTGCAGCTTCCCGCGTCGGTGCGCTTGATCTCGGCATTGTTCCGGGTGAGGGCGGCAAGGCTGCTCGCGATATGTTGGGCAATCTCGATGTTGTGTTCCTGCTCGGTGCAGACGAACTCGACATGACGACCAAAGGTTCGAGCTTTGTTGTTTATATCGGTACGCATGGCGATGCCGGTGCACATGCCGCTGACGTTATCCTCCCAGGTGCAACCTATACCGAAAAGTCGGGTACATGGCTCAACACTGAAGGTCGCGTACAGCTCGGCAACCGTGCTGGTTTCGCACCGGGCGAAGCGAAGGAAGATTGGGCAATTCTGCGCGCTCTTTCCGACACGCTCGGCAAGCGTCTGCCGTTTGACAGCCTCGCACAGCTTCGCGCCAAGCTCTATGCAGACTTCCCGCATATGATGGCGATCGACACTATTGCGCCTGCTTCGGCCGACGACATCGTCGCGCTGGCTGCAAAGGCATCCAACCTTTCCGGCGGCGCTGCTTTCGTTTCGCCGGTCAAGGATTTCTACCTGACGAACCCAATCGCGCGTGCTTCCGCTGTCATGGCCGAGTGCTCGGCGCTTGCGGCCGGCAGCTTCCAACAGGCAGCTGAGTAAGCGAGAGAGAGACGGAATAATGGACGGAATTTTTGCAGCTTACGTCTTGCCCGCGCTAATCATGGCGCTGAAGTCGGTCGTTCTGCTTGTCGTATTGCTGATCGTCGTGGCTTACCTGCTTTATGCGGATCGTAAGATCTGGGCAGCTGTTCAGCTTCGCCGTGGACCAAACGTTGTTGGTCCATGGGGTCTCTTTCAGGCATTCGCCGATCTTTTGAAGTTCGTCTTCAAGGAACCAATCATTCCTTCGGGCGCAAACAAGGGCGTGTTCCTTCTTGCACCGTTTGTTTCAGCGGTTCTGGCAATGGCAACCTGGGCAGTCATCCCGGTCAATGAAGGCTGGGCGATTGCTAATATTAATGTCGGCATTCTCTATATCTTCGCCATTTCTTCGCTTGAAGTTTACGGCGTGATCATGGGCGGCTGGGCCTCGAACTCGAAGTACCCATTCCTCGGCGCACTTCGTTCGGCAGCACAGATGGTCTCTTATGAAGTGTCGATCGGTTTCGTGATTGTCACGGTTCTTCTGACGGTTGGCTCGCTCAACCTGACGGATATCGTGCTGTCGCAGAATACGGGTCTCGGTACATCGCTCGGCCTGCCTGCTTCGTTCCTCGACTGGAACTGGCTGGTACTGTTCCCGATGTTCGTGATCTTCTTCATTTCGGCGCTTGCTGAAACGAACCGTCCGCCATTCGATCTTGTCGAAGCTGAATCCGAACTCGTGGCCGGTCACATGATCGAATATTCGTCCACGCCGTTCCTTCTGTTCTTCCTTGGCGAGTATGTGGCGATCACGCTGATGTGCGCCCTGATGACCACACTCTTCCTTGGCGGCTGGTTGCCTCCGGTTGACGTATGGTTCCTCAACTGGGTTCCGGGCATCATCTGGTTCATGCTCAAGCTCTGCTTCTGCTTCTTCATGTTCGCCATGGTGAAGGCTTTCGTACCGCGTTACCGTTACGACCAGTTGATGCGTCTGGGTTGGAAAGTGTTCCTGCCGATTTCGCTGGCAATGGTTGTTCTGACCGCGACCGTCATCAAAGTCTTCGATCTGGTGTAAGGAGAAAGACAAATGGCTTCATTCGCACAAGCCGCGAAATCCCTCCTTCTCAAGGAATTCGTCGGTGCTTTCTTCCTCTCCATGCGTCAGTTCTTTGCGCCCAAGGCGACACTGAACTACCCGCATGAAAAAGGTCCCGTTTCGCCACGTTTCCGTGGCGAGCACGCGCTGCGCCGTTATCCCAACGGCGAAGAACGCTGCATTGCCTGTAAGCTCTGCGAAGCGATCTGCCCGGCGCAGGCTATCACCATTGAAGCTGGTCCGCGCCGCAATGACGGCACGCGCCGCACGGTGCGTTACGACATCGATATGGTGAAGTGCATCTATTGCGGCTTCTGTCAGGAAGCTTGCCCGGTGGATGCAATTGTCGAAGGTCCAAACTTCGAGTTTGCGACCGAAACCCGCGAAGAGCTCTACTATGACAAGGATAAGCTCCTTGCTAATGGCGATCGCTGGGAACGCGAAATTGCGCGCAACATCGCGATGGATGCGCCATATCGCTGATTGGTTTTGCTGAAACCTTGTTTCGGCATCCGGTTTGAAAAGCGGCAACAAGAAGGGGCGGCCCGTCTTGTTGCTGGAATTTAAGTTTCGCGATTATTCGCGGCAAACAAAGACTAAAGCGGATGAAGCAATCAGGCTTTGTCCACGGAAAGGTGTTGGGGGATCCCCATGCTGACAGGTATTGCGGCAGCGTTCTTCTATCTGTTCGCCTTTATCATGATCGCAAGCGCGTTCATGGTGATTGCGGCACGCAACCCCGTGCATTCGGTGCTGTTTCTGATCCTCGCTTTCTTCAATGCAGCGGCGCTGTTCCTGCTGACGGGGGCCGAGTTCCTCGCCATGATCCTGCTCGTCGTTTATGTCGGTGCTGTGGCGGTTCTCTTCCTCTTCGTCGTCATGATGCTGGATGTTGACTTCTCCGAATTGAAGCGCGGTGCGCTGCAATATGCGCCGGTTGGCGCTCTGGTCGGTCTCATTCTGCTGGGCGAGCTGATTGTTGTTTTTGCGGGTTCGATGTTCACGCCTAAGCTGGGGCAGGGCGCCGTTCCGATCCCTGATCTTGCTGAACGCACCAACACCGCAGCCCTCGGTGATATTCTTTACACCGACTTCGTCTTCCACTTCCAGATTGCAGGATTGGTCCTTCTCGTAGCCATGATCGGCGCGATCGTTCTGACGCTGCGGCACAAGCCGAATGTTAAGCGCCAGTCGATCCCGGATCAGGTCGCTCGTACGCCTGAGACGGCGATCGAGATCAAGAAGGTCGAACCGGGCAAGGGCATCTGAGGATAAGAATATGGAAATCGGTATTTCTCATTATCTGACCGTTTCGGCCATCCTGTTCACCCTTGGCGTTTTCGGTATCTTCTTAAACCGTAAGAACGTCATCGTTATCCTGATGTCTGTCGAATTGATCCTTCTCTCGGTCAATCTCAATTTCGTGGCGTTTTCTTCTGTGCTTGGCGATATGGTCGGACAGGTTTTCGCGCTCTTCGTTCTGACTGTTGCGGCTGCTGAAGCAGCTATCGGTCTGGCAATCCTCGTTGTTTTCTTCCGTAATCGCGGCTCCATCGCGGTGGAAGACGTCAATGTTATGAAAGGTTGACGGGCAAATGCTCTACTACGCGATCGTCTTCCTTCCGCTTATCGGCTTTCTTGTTGCTGGCCTGTTCGGCAACAAGATCGGAGCCAAAGCGAGTGAATACATCACTTCCGGCCTGATGGTGATCGTCGCGATCCTGTCATGGGTCGTGTTCTTCAAGATCCCGCTCGGACACGATGCCGAAACAATTCGTATTCCTGTTCTTCACTGGGTTACGTCCGGTTCGCTGTCGTTTGATTGGGCTCTGCGTGTTGATACGCTGACTGGCGTTATGCTCGTCGTGATCAACTCGGTGTCGGCACTGGTGCACATTTATTCGATCGGATACATGCACCACGATCCACATCGTCCGCGCTTCTTTGCTTATCTTTCGCTCTTCACCTTTGCCATGCTCATGCTGGTAACGTCGGACAATCTGATCCAGATGTTCTTCGGCTGGGAAGGCGTTGGTCTCGCATCCTACCTTCTGATCGGTTTCTGGTTCCAGAAGCCATCGGCAAATGCTGCTGCAATGAAGGCATTCGTGGTCAACCGCGTTGGTGACTTCGGCTTCCTGCTCGGCATCTTCGGTCTGTTCGCGCTGTTCCAGTCGGTTGATT
Source organism: Brucella sp. (assembly GCF_032066345.1). Classification (NCBI taxonomy): domain Bacteria; kingdom Pseudomonadati; phylum Pseudomonadota; class Alphaproteobacteria; order Hyphomicrobiales; family Brucellaceae; genus Brucella; species Brucella sp. Next base: position 33,462 of record NZ_DAMBKZ010000022.1, on the reverse strand, counting down.
ACAACACGATCTTCTCAGCTGCAGCGACCTATCTGCCAGCTGAAGGTGCGAGCGATGCCGGTTCGGTTGTTCTTAACTTCCTCGGCTATGAGCTGCACAAGGAAACCGCTCTGACGGTTGTCTGCCTTCTGCTCTTCATGGGTGCTATGGGTAAGTCCGCGCAGTTCCTGCTGCACACCTGGCTTCCTGACGCGATGGAAGGCCCGACGCCTGTGTCCGCGCTTATTCACGCGGCAACGATGGTGACCGCGGGTGTGTTCATGGTTGCGCGCCTGTCGCCGATCTTCGAACTCTCGCACACGGCTCTTCTGATCGTGACGATCATCGGTGCAACGACAGCTTTCTTTGCTGCAACCGTTGCTCTGGTTCAGAACGACATCAAGCGCGTTATCGCTTACTCGACCTGTTCGCAGCTTGGTTACATGTTTGCGGCTCTGGGTGTTGGCGCTTACGGTGCTGCTGTATTCCACCTGTTCACGCACGCTTTCTTCAAGGCTCTTCTGTTCCTTTGCGCAGGCTCGGTTATCCATGCCGTGTCTGAAGAACAGGACATGCGTCGCATGGGTGGTCTGCGTAAGCTGATCCCGATCACCTACTGGATGATGATGATTGGTACTGTTGCGATTACGGGTCTGGGTGTACCAGGCACGATCATCGGTACCGCTGGCTTCTTCTCGAAGGATGCCATCATCGAGTCGGTCTTTGCATCGCACAGCCTCGCATCGGGCTACGCTTTCACGCTCCTCGTGATCGCGGCAATGTTCACCAGCTTCTACTCATGGCGTCTGATTTTCATGACCTTCTATGGCAAGCCACGCGCTTCCGCTGAAGTCATGCATCACGTCCATGAATCGCCTCCGGTGATGCTGGTACCGTTGCTGATCCTCGCTGTCGGCGCTCTGCTTGCAGGTGTCGTATTCAAGGAATTCTTCTTCGGTCACGAATATGCCGAGTTCTGGAAGGGTGCGCTCTTCACGTTGCCAAGCAACGAAATCCTGGAACATTATCACCATGTTCCACTGTGGGTTAAGTTGTCGCCGTTCATCGCTATGCTGATCGGTCTGGTAACGGCTTGGATTTTCTATATCCGTGCGCCGCACATTCCAAAGGCACTCGCAGAACGTCATCGTGGTCTGTACCAGTTCCTTCTCAACAAGTGGTACTTCGACGAATTGTATGACTTTATCTTCGTGCGTCCTGCTCGTTTCCTCGGCCGCTTCTTCTGGAAGGTCGGTGATGGCAAGATTATCGATGGATACGGTCCTAATGGTGTCGCCGCACGCGTTCTTGATGTTACGGGTCGCGTTGTGAAGATGCAGTCGGGTTACCTTTATCACTACGCATTCGCGATGCTGATCGGCGTCGCCGCGCTCGTCACCTGGATGATGCTCGGGAGCTCTTTCTGATGACCGATTGGCCAATTCTTTCTACGGTCACATTCCTGCCGCTCGTCGGCGCCTTGTTGATCCTTCTCATCAAGGATGACAGCGAAGCCTCGCGTCGCAACATCAAGAATGTTGCGCTGCTGACCACGGTTTTCGTCTTCATTCTATCCCTGGTTATCTGGGCCGGATTTGATAATTCAAATCCAGGCTTCCAGATGGTCGAACAGATCGACTGGCTCGGTGGTGGCATTTCCTACCACATGGGCGTTGACGGCATTTCCATGCTGTTTGTCGTGCTCTCCGCTTTCCTCATGCCGTTCTGCATCTTGGCAAGCTGGTTGGCTATCGACAAGCGCGTCAAGGAATACATGATCGCTTTCCTTATTCTGGAAACGCTTATGATCGGCGTGTTCTGCGCTCTCGACCTGTTCCTGTTCTACGTGTTCTTTGAAGCAAGCCTTATCCCGATGTTCATCATCATCGGTGTTTGGGGTGGTAAGCGCCGCGTTTATGCAAGCTTCAAGTTCTTCCTCTACACGCTGCTCGGCTCCGTGCTGATGCTGATCGCAATCATGGCAATGTACTGGCAGGCCGGTACGCTCAATATCGTCGAACTGCTGAAATACGACTTCCCGGCAGGTATGCAGACGTGGCTGTGGCTGGCGTTCTTCGCATCCTTCGCGGTCAAGATGCCAATGTGGCCGGTTCATACCTGGTTGCCCGATGCGCACGTTGAAGCGCCGACGGCAGGCTCGGTCATTCTGGCTGGTATTCTTCTGAAGCTCGGTGGCTACGGCTTCCTGCGCTTCTCGCTGCCGATGTTCCCGCTTGCATCTGCCGATTTTGCACCATTCGTCTTTGCATTGTCTGCAATTGCTATCGTCTACACCTCGCTCGTGGCTTTGGTGCAGGAAGATATCAAGAAGTTGATTGCTTACTCGTCGGTTGCGCACATGGGCTATGTGACCATGGGTATCTTCGCAGCCAACGAGCAGGGCGTGCAGGGTGCGATCTTCCAGATGCTCTCGCATGGTATTGTTTCGGGCGCGCTCTTCCTTTGCGTGGGTGTCATCTATGACCGTATGCATACCCGTGAGATTTCGGCCTTTGGCGGTCTCGTCAACAACATGCCGAAATATGCGGTTGCATTCCTCATCCTGACGATGGCGAATGTGGGTCTTCCGGGTACTTCGGGCTTTGTGGGTGAATTCCTCACGCTGTTCGGTGTCTTCCGCGTCAATACGTGGGTTGCCCTGTTCGCGACATCGGGTGTGATCCTGTCGGCAGCCTATGCGCTGTGGCTCTATCGCAACGTGGTGTTTGGTGCGCTGACCAAGGAAAGCCTCAAGGGCCTTCTCGACCTCAGCCCGCGTGAAAAGCTGATCCTGTATCCGCTTGTGATCCTCACTATCTTCTTCGGTGTGTATCCGGTTCCGGTCTTTGATGCGACCGCAAGCGCCGTGCATGCACTGGTTACTAATTACGACGCAGCGCTGGCAAATGCCGCTAGCGCTACGCTGGCGCAGTAAGTAAAGGCGTAGGCTTGATGCAAACCGACCTGATTGCTTCCCTGTCTCTCGCAGCTCCCGAGGTTCTCCTCGCGCTGAGCGGACTGGCATTGCTCATGATCGGCGTGTTCTCCGGAGAGCGCGCCTCAACCCTCGTCAATGGACTTGCAGTCGCTGTTTTGATTGCAGCACTGGCTCTTGTCGTGATCTTCCCGCACAACGGCACTGCTTTCGGCGGTGGCTTTGTAAGCGATGGCTTCGCACGTTTCATGAAGGCGCTGACACTGATCGGCTCCATCGTGACGCTCGTTATGTCCGTTGGCTTTGCGCGTGAAGAAAAGTTCGACAAGTTCGAATTCCCAGTGCTGATCGTGCTTTCGACGCTCGGCATGCTCATCATGGTGTCGGCATCGAACATGCTGACGCTTTATATGGGTCTCGAACTGCAGTCGCTTGCACTCTATGTGCTTGCAGCCTTCAATCGTGACAGTGTTCGCTCCACCGAAGCTGGCCTCAAGTACTTCGTACTGGGTGCGCTTTCGTCGGGTATGCTGCTCTACGGTATCAGCCTTGTTTACGGTTACACCGGCCATATCGGCTTTGCCGAAATCGCAACCGCAATCAGCGGCGGCGAGCGTCAGCTTGGTCTGGTCTTCGGACTGGTGTTCATTCTGGCAGGTCTCTGCTTCAAGATTTCCGCTGTTCCATTCCATATGTGGACGCCGGACGTTTATGAAGGTTCGCCAACGCCGGTAACCGCATTCTTTGCAGCCGCTCCAAAGATGGCAGCAATGGCTCTGATCGTTCGTGTTGTTGAAGGCGCATTTGCTCCTGTGACCCACGACTGGCAGCAGGTTATCACTTTCGTCGCGATTGCTTCGATGGTGCTGGGTGCTTTCGCCGCTATCGGTCAGCGCAACATCAAGCGCCTGATGGCCTACTCGTCGATCAGCCACATGGGCTATGCTCTCGTTGGTCTGGCTGCCGGTACGGTTGTTGGTGTTAAGGGTGTCGCTCTTTACATGGCGATCTATCTCGTCATGACGCTGGGTAGCTTTGCCTTCATCCTGTCCATGCGGACCAAGGACGGCAATGTTGAGCAGATCGAAGATCTTGCTGGTCTGTCGCGCACCAATCCGGTGATGGCAACCATCATGACCATAATGCTGTTCTCGCTTGCTGGTATTCCGCCGCTCGCTGGCTTCTTCGGTAAGTGGTACACCTTCGTCGCAGCTGTTGAAGTTGGTCTTTATCCGCTGGCAATCATCGGTATCGTCGCTTCGGTTGTTGGTGCATTCTACTATCTGCGCATGATCAAGATCATGTGGTTCGATGAGCCAACAACGACTTTCGTTCCAGCAGCAATCGAGCTGCGTCTCGTACTGCTCGTTTCGGGTGCTTTCGTTCTGTTCTATGGACTGATCGGTGGCTGGCTCGGCGGCTTGGCTGAAACTGCAGCGAAGACGTTCTTCTGAGCATGACAATGAATAAGGCCGCAGGTGATGGCATGGGTTTCACGCTGGCACCTGCGGCTTTAGCAGACGAATACCGACTGGAGTTTTTTCCGGTCGTTGGTTCTACCAATGCAGAGGCGCTTGCACAGGCTAATGCCGGGGATGCTGGGCGCCTTTGGTTCGTTTCTCCCAAACAGGAGAGCGGACGAGGGCGTCGTGGCCGTACGTGGACCGCGCCCGAAGGCAATCTTGCCGCCACTCTGCTTCTCGTTGAACGTTTTGATCCCAAAACTGCCGCCACACTCGGCTTTGTCGCAGGTCTCGCCTTGGCGGATGCTGTTGATGCTGTTTTGCCGGAAGCTGTAGCTGCCCGCGTCAATGTCGCGCTCAAATGGCCGAATGATGTGCTGGTTGATGGCGCAAAGCTTTCCGGAATTCTGCTTGAATCAACGATGCTCTCGGATGGACGTTTCGGAATAGCGATTGGCATGGGCACGAATGTCGTTGCAGCGCCTGAGGGGTTGCCTTACGCCGCAACCTCGATCAACGGATTGGGCGGCAATACGGATGCCGCTACGCTGTTTCTGGCACTTTCCGATGCATGGTGCCAATATTACCGCATCTGGGATCAAGGGCGGGGATTGAACAATATTCGCGAACTTTGGCTCAAGCGCGCGCATGGTCTCGGCCAGCCTGTTGCTATGCAGCTCAATGGCCGGATTGTTGAAGGCGTTTTTGAAACTATCGATTCGGAGTGTCGGCTGGTCATCCGTGAGGACGATGGAACACGCGTGCCTGTGACCGCTGGCGATGTCTATTTTGGAACGGCAGCATCTGTTAAAGCCGTTTCCTGAAGCAATATATGTGCACAATAGGCCTCAGTTGGCGCCGTTCCGGGCTTGCAAACTATCGGCAGTCGGTTCAACAGAGGCATAATCAGAGCATCTTCGGTGAAGAATTGTTTTCTCTTCCGGAACAGGATGCGCATTATATCAAAAAGTTAGAGTGTTAAGCTGAATCAATTTGCTAAGAAGGCACTCTAAAACGAAGTTAGAACAGGGAGGCATTATGCCCCGCTCACCATCGACGCAATTTGTCTTCCTGCCGCTCGGCGGTGTCGGCGAAATCGGCATGAACCTCGCCATGTATGGCTTTGGTCCTGAAGACAATCGTGAATGGATCGTGGTCGACATGGGCGTAAGCTTTGCCGGACCGGAACATCCGGGCGCGGACCTTATTCTCCCTGACATTCGTTTTCTTGAAGCTGAAAAGCACAATCTGCGCGGCATCGTCATCACGCATGCGCACGAAGACCACTACGGCGCATTGCTTGATCTGTGGCCGCGCCTGAAGGCGCCCGTCTATGCAACGCCATTCACCGCGGGCCTGCTTGAAGCCAAGCGCCAGTCTGAATTCGGTGCACCGGAAATTCCGATGAATATTTTCAAGGCTGGTGAAAGCTTTGAAATCGGCCCGTTCAAGTTGGAAGCGATTGCTGTCACGCACTCGATCCCTGAACCCGTTTCGTTGGCAATCACCACGCCGCTTGGAACGGTCGTTCATACCGGCGACTGGAAGATGGATCCGGACCCTTCAATGGGGCCGCTGATTGATGAAGCACGTTTCCGTGCGCTCGGTGATCAGGGTGTTCTGGCGCTTGTCTGCGACTCTACCAATGCGATGCGAGAAGGGGAATCTCCATCCGAGCGTCAAGTCGGCGAAAGCCTGCGCGAACTCATTGAAAACGCGCGTGGACGCGTTGCCATTACGACTTTCTCGTCGAATGTTGGACGTATTCGCTCGATCACCGAAGCCGCACGCGATGCGGGTCGTCAGGTGCTGGTGGTTGGTCGTTCCATGAAACGCACAATCGCTGTGGCGACCGAGCTTGGCTATATGGAAGGCCTGCCTGAGTTCCTCAGCGAAGACGATTATGGCTATATCCCGCGTGAAAACGTCGTGATGATCCTCACAGGTAGTCAGGGCGAGCCGCGTGCCGCGCTCGCAAAACTGGCACGCGATGAAATGCGCAGCATTGCGCTTTCGGCTGGCGATACCGTTATTTTTTCGTCGCGTCCAATTCCGGGCAACGAAAAGGCCATTCTCGACATCAAGAACAAGCTTATCGATCAGGGTATCAAGCTGATCAGCGATGATGATGCGCTTGTGCATGTTTCAGGCCATCCGCGAAGAGCTGAGCTGAAGCGCATGTATTCATGGGTGCGCCCAAAGATTCTTGTGCCGGTTCATGGAGAAGCCGCGCATCTGGTTGCTCAGGGTTCGCTTGGTGCAATGGAAGGTATCGAAGAGATTGCGCAGGTGCGCGACGGCGATATGCTGCGCCTTGCTCCCGGCAAGGCCGAAATCATCGATGAAGCCCCGATTGGTCGTATATACAAGGACGGCAAGCTGATTGGTGACGAAGACGAAATCGGTATGGTTGAGCGTCGTAAGCTTGCCTATGTCGGCCATGTCGCTGTTTCCGTGCTGCTGGATCGCGATTTCAAGATCATGGATGAGCCTGATCTCGTGGCTTTCGGTCTGCCGGAAGAAGATGCGCAGGGCGATCTGATGGAAGATATTCTGCTCGATGCCGCAATTGAAGCTATCGACAGCATTCCGCGCGCCCGCCGCAAGGATCTGGAAGTCGTTCGTGAATCTGTTCGCCGCGCTGTTCGCGCTGCGACAAATGAGGCATGGGGCAAAAAGCCGGTAGTGACGGTGTTTATCAACCGGATAAAGTAGGCTTCAGTTTTCGGGAGGAGGACACTGATGCTTGAACGCCTGAACCATGTCGCAATCGCGGTTCCGGATATAAAGACCGCGTCTGCGCTCTATAGCGCGCAGCTGGGTGCGAAAGTTACAGCGCCACAGGCTTTGCCTGAACATGGTGTAACTGTGGTTTTCATCGACGTCGGCAATACCAAGATCGAGTTGCTTGAACCTTTGGGCGAGGGATCGCCCATCGCAAGCTTCTTGGAAAAGAACCCTTCCGGCGGTATGCATCATCTTTGCTATGAAGTTGCAGATATTATCGCCGCTCGTGACCATCTTAAAGCGGAAGGCGCACGCATTCTCGGTAACGGCGAGCCAAAGATCGGTGCTCACGGAAAGCCCGTACTATTTTTGCATCCCAAGGACTTCAATGGGACACTGATCGAGCTTGAGGAGGCATGAAATGACCATCGTTTCCGGCGTCGCAATGTATTTTATCTTCTGGTGGATAACGTTGTTTGCCCTTCTACCCGTTGGTTTGCGCACACAGGCCGAAGAAAAAGAGGTCACATTGGGCACCGTTGCCAGTGCTCCTGCAAAGCCACGCATCGGTCTCGCCTTTCTACGTACGACATTTGTCGCGACCGCTATCTTCTGCCTCTATTATTACATGACGCAGGTCCAGGGTTTCGGCCTTGATGATATTCCGCACTTCTTTCCCGATCTGAAGTAAAAGCGGACACTCTATTTCCAGAAATTTGTAAGATGAAAAAACCCAATGCCTATTTTATAGGCATTGGGTTCACACTAGGCATTTTCGCGGCTGTTACTGACTATAGGCTATGAATCTAAAACTCATCAATTCTTTATAACTGTTTGAATCGATAGAAAATTAGCGCTTGGAGAAACTCGCTCTACGATGAAAATCCGCTGTCGAGAACATGGTGTTCAAGCCAATAAAAAGCGCATCTGATGCAGCATTTTGCAGTCAGAGAAATAATAAAACTATCAATGAGTTAATTCTGCAGGGGTTGGCTTTTGTTATGTAAAGCCAAAAAAAAAGCAAGGCTTTCGCCTTGCTAGTCGAATACGCGTTCGACCCGTTTCCATTTTACTGGCGGCAGCGAGTAATCGCGCCTGGATCCATCCTCCCAAGACTTTGACCGCGTGAACCAACGGTTAATTCCGTTGTTAGGCTTATTGATGAAAAAAATAGCGGACTGCACAGCTTTTGTCACCAAAAATCTTTCACAATGTCATATTTCGTTCGTAATTTTTCCCAGAAGGATGTGCAGTTTAATTAATGTATTGAAATTGAATATAAATCTCGCTGTGTATAGTTTCTTGCGATCTACTTTCATGTTTAGGTGATGTTTGTGGATGGCAAAAACCCATATCAGCAAAGCGGAGGCGGGCGGGTTTTCAACAGCGGCATAACCCGTTATGAAACCGGCAAGTTTGCTTAATTTTTGCCTGATTCTACACGCACTCAGTTGATATTCAGGCAATCTCTCTCTTGATCGGTGGTCACGATGCGTCTGTCGCAGTATTTTTTGCCCATTCTGAAGGAAAACCCAAAAGAGGCAGAAATTGTCTCTCATAGGTTGATGCTGCGCGCGGGTATGATCCGTCAGCAGTCGGCAGGCATTTATTCATGGCTCCCGCTTGGTCTGAAAGTGCTCAACAAGGTTTGCAACATCATTCGTGAAGAGCAGAACCGTGCTGGCGCGAATGAAATTCTTATGCCGACGATCCAGTCCGCCGACCTTTGGCGTGAAAGCGGTCGTTATGATGCATACGGCAAAGAAATGCTGCGCATTCAGGACCGCCAGGAGCGTGAAATGCTCTTCGGACCGACGAATGAAGAAATGGTTACGGATATTTTCCGTTCCTACGTGCGTTCCTATAAGGATCTGCCGCTGAACCTCTATCACATTCAGTGGAAATTCCGCGACGAAGTGCGTCCGCGTTTCGGTGTGATGCGCTCGCGTGAGTTCCTCATGAAAGACGCCTATTCGTTCGACCTCGATTATGAGGGCGCGAAGATGGCTTACTACCGCATGTTCGTCTCTTATCTGCGCACCTTTGCTCGCGTCGGTCTGCAGGCAATTCCGATGCGTGCTGATACCGGCCCGATCGGTGGTGATCTCAGCCACGAATTCATCATTCTGGCTGAAACCGGCGAAAGCCAGGTTTATTGCGATAAAGCCTATCTCGATCTCGCCGTTCCAGGCGCAGATACGGATTTCCGAAATGACGAACAGCTGACGGATATCGTCACTCGCTGGACGACGCCTTACGCGGCAACTGACGAAATGCATGATGAAGCAGAATGGTCAGCGGTGAAAGCCGATGATCAGGTTTCCGCGCGTGGCATCGAAGTCGGCCATATCTTCCATTTTGGCACCAAGTATTCCGAGCCAATGGGCGCAAAAGTGCAGGGCCCAGATGGCAAGGAACACCTTGTTTCGATGGGCTCTTACGGTATCGGTCCTTCGCGTCTGGTGGCGGCTGCTATTGAAGCATCCCACGACGAAGCAGGCATCATCTGGCCAAAGGCGATTGCGCCTTTCGGTGTTGGCATTGTCAACATGAAGCCGGGCGATGAAGGCTGCGATGGCGTGAGCGAAAAGCTCTATGAAGCATTCACCAATGCTGGGATCGATCCGCTTCTCGACGACACGGATAACCGTCCGGGTTCCAAGTTTGCGACAATGGATCTGATCGGCTTGCCTTATCAGGTTATCGTCGGCCCGCGTGGCGTTGCGGCTGGCGAAGTCGAGGTCAAGGACCGTAAGACCGGTGAGCGTCAGAATCTCACCGTCGAAGCAGCAATCAACCTTTTGACGGCTTAAACATGAGCAGTGCGGCGGCAGCAAAATCTGATGGCAAGCAGAAGGCGTCTGATAAGGCACCTTCTTCTGGCCCATTCTCAGCCTTTGAGCGGATGATCGCATGGCGCTATCTGCGAGCGCGCCGCCGCGAAACGTTTATTTCGGTGATTGCCGGTTTCTCGTTCACCGGTATCATGCTCGGCGTCGCTACACTCATCATCGTTATGGCGGTGATGAACGGTTTCCGCGCTGAGCTTCTGAATAGAATTCTGGGCATCAACGGACATCTCATCATGCAGCCGATAGATCGGCCACTTGATGATTATGCCAGCCTGATTACCCGCATTGACGGCATTTCCGGTGTGAAATTTGCTATTCCTGTCGTCGAAGGACAGGCTTTGGTGCAGGGCAATATCGGCGCAGGCACTGGTGCTCTGGTTCGTGGTCTTCGTGAGGAAGATCTTGCCAAGCTCAAGCTCGTTTCTGACAATATCAAGCAAGGCACTTTGCAGGGCTTTGATCAGGGCGGCGGCGTGGCAATTGGCACACGTATGGCTGAAAACCTTGGCCTTTCTATTGGCGATACGCTGCGCGTTATCTCACCCGATGGCGATGTGACGCCATTTGGCGTCAACCCGCGCGTCAAAGCCTACCCGATTGTCGCGATTTTTGAGATCGGTATGTCGGAATATGATGCGTCCATCGTCATGATGCCGCTATCGGAAGCGCAGCTTTTCTTCAATCAGGAAGGCAAAGTGCAGTCGCTGGAAATCTTTGTCGATAATCCTGATAAAGTAGACGCCATGCGCGCACCTGTTGAGGAAGTTGCAGCGCGTCAAATCTCCATGGTCGATTGGCGTCAGCGCAACCAGACGTTCTTCTCTGCCTTGCAGGTTGAGCGTAACGTCATGTTCATGATCCTGACGCTGATCGTGCTTGTGGCCGCACTCAATATCATTTCCGGCCTTATCATGCTGGTGAAGGATAAAGGGCGCGACATTGCTATCCTTCGAACCATGGGGGCAACGCGTGGCGCGGTCATGCGAATATTCCTGATGACGGGTGCCGCGATTGGCGTGACGGGTACGCTTGCAGGCGTGGTTCTCGGTGTCGTCGTATGTCTCAATGTAGAGCGGATTCGCCAGTTTTTCTCGTGGCTTTCGGGCACGACCCTGTTTAATCCGGAGCTTTATTTCCTGAGCACGCTGCCCGCGAAGATGGATGTTGGTGAAACATTCTCCGTTATAGCAATGGCTTTGGTCCTTTCTTTTATTGCCACCATTTTGCCGGCATGGCGCGCTGCCAAGCTCGATCCGGTCGAAGCCCTGAGGTATGAATAATGGCGGCTGAAGTCATTCTGCGTCTGGAAAATGTCAGCCGTGCCTATAAGGAAGCTGATCGCGAACTCGTTATTCTGAAGGACGCGAACTTTACACTGCGTCGCGGAGAGATGGTGGCACTTGTTGCGCCGTCTGGCGCTGGCAAGTCGACCCTGCTGCACACGGCGGGTCTGCTTGAGCGTCCGGATGCAGGCGACGTCATTCTTGATGGCCGTTCATGTGGCGGCCTGTCGGAAGACGAGCGAACTGCTGTTCGTCGCAACGATGTCGGCTTTGTTTATCAGTTTCATCACCTGCTGCCGGAGTTCTCGGCTCTGGAAAACGTGATGATGCCACAGATGATCCGCGGCCTTCCACCGAAGGCTGCAACTGTGCGTGCGCAACAGTTGCTCGACTATATGAAGATCGGCAAACGTGCGTCGCATCGTCCTGCCGAGCTTTCTGGTGGTGAGCAGCAACGTGTTGCAATTGCGCGTGCGGTGGCTAACGCACCGCTGGTTCTGCTGGCGGATGAACCGACAGGCAACCTTGACCCGACCACGTCGTCCTACGTCTTTGGGGCGCTTGAGGCGCTCGTGCGGCAGTCGGGACTGGCAGCTCTGATCGCGACCCATAACCATGAGCTCGCTCGTCGTATGGATCGTCGCGTCACCCTTAAAGAGGGCAAGGTCGTCGATGTCTGATGTCCAAAGGGAAGTTTAAAAGTATTTCCAGCAAAAGTGCGAAGCGCCTCTGCATGGAAATCAGTTCGTCGGACTGATTTCTTTTCCTGCTGCGATGCGTCGGATAATACATAAAGCCAAATAGTTGCAGCGGTTCCAACGTTCATTCTCAACTGGAACCGCTGTAAAAGCAGCTATAGAGCGCATTTCCAATGGTTCAGTTTAAACCGTGGATGCTTTAGCATTCTGCGTCAGCTGTTCTCCGCATGACATCTCATATTGTTGATCATTGAACGCCGGTGGCCATGCTGCCGGCGATTGCATGTTTATTTTTCATAAACCTTAAATACATGACTGCAGCAGAACGGGTGTTGACTTTAGAACAAAAATGGAACAAAAAATAAACATACGTGAACAAAGAGGAGTTATTCCAATGACCGATCTCGTCTACGACGTTTTGTCTTTCGTCTCCGTCAGCCTGTTCGTTGCTACCTTTGCTATCTGGGTAAGCGTAATCTGAAAGCGTAATGCGGGTTCTTCTGTGAACCCCGATGATAGTAGCGACCGTCACGCTGGACATCGTTGCGGTATTCCCCGAAACTGCCTAAATGGGCGATAAGAGTCGCCCGTCAGAGTGTGCAAATCCATATAGTGATTGGCACGCGGATGGCGCTGAAGGCATGATGTCGTTGTCATGATATTGCAGTGCGTTTAGCTCTGCAAAGATCGGGGAAATAGTATGAATGATAAAGCAAGCATTTTAGCGGGCGAGGGCAAGTCGTCACCTCGTTTCGTTCATCTGCGAGTTCATTCTGCTTACTCCTTGTTGGAAGGCGCGCTGCCTGTCGGCAAGATCATCAAACAGGCGATTGCCGATCAAGCACCGGCCATCGCGATAACTGACAGCAACAACCTTTTCGGCGCTCTCGAGTTTGCACAAAAGGCGTCAAAGGATGGCTTGCAGCCAATCATAGGCTGCCAGCTGGATGTTGCTTTTGGCGATCACAACGATAACAGCCGTAGTGCAAACCGACGATTGGTTCTCGATCTTGCACCTCTGGTTTTCCTCGCTTCGACTGAGGAAGGTTATGCGAACGTTGTCAGGCTTGTCAGCCGTGCGTTTCTTGATACGCAATCGGGAGACCCAGTGCATGTCGATGCAAGCTGGTTATCTGATCTGTCAGAAGACGTGATTGTTCTTTCAGGCGGCCCTCTGGGGCCAATCGGACGCGCATTTGCTGCTGATCGTCCTGATCGCGCTGAAAGCCGTTTGGCCTTTTTGAAAGAAGCATTCGGTGATCGGCTTTATGTCGAGTTGCAGCGGCAGGCGGGCTATGATCGCGCGCTTGAGGCAAAGACCGTCGAGCTAGCATATGCGATGGAACTGCCGCTTGTCGCGACCAATGAAGCTTTCTTTTTGAAGGCCGAGGATTTTGAAGCGCACGACGCGCTTCTTGCCATCGCTGAAGGTCAAATTCTATCCAATGATGATCGCCGTCGCTTGACACCGGATCATCATTTGAAAAGCCGTTCGGAAATGGCTGCCCTGTTTGCAGACCTGCCCGAAGCGCTCGAAAACACGATTGAAATCGCCGAGCGGTGCAGCTGGTTCACGCAGACACGTCAGCCGATCCTACCGCGTTTCACCGGCGAGTCTGACGATCCTGAAGCAGCCATTCAGGCGGAAGCTGACGAGTTGGCACGTCAGGCGCGTGAAGGCCTGCAGATGCGGTTGAAAACAGCAGGTCTTGCTGAAGGCTATACAGAAGAACAATATGCCGAGCGTCTCGACTACGAGATCGGCATTATTACCCGCATGAAGTTCCCGGGTTACTTCCTGATCGTTGCGGACTTTATCAAATGGGCCAAACAACAGGGTATTCCTGTAGGACCGGGGCGTGGTTCTGGTGCGGGTTCGCTCGTCGCTTATGCTTTGACGATTACGGACGTTGACCCGCTGCGCTTCTCGCTTCTGTTCGAACGCTTCCTCAATCCAGATCGCGTATCGATGCCCGACTTCGATATCGACTTCTGTCAGGATCGCCGCGAAGAAGTTATTCGCTACGTTCAGGAGAAATACGGGCGCGATCAGGTCGCGCAGATCATCACCTTCGGTACTTTGCAGGCGCGTGCTGTGCTACGCGACGTGGGCCGCGTTCTCGAAATGCCATACGGTCAGGTTGATCGTCTCTGTAAGCTTGTACCGCAGAACCCGGCCAATCCGGTGTCTCTGGCACAAGCCATCGAGACTGAGCCAAAGATCAATGAAGAGCGTGAGAAGGAGCCCGTTGTTGGCCGTCTTCTTGATATGGCGCTGAAGCTTGAAGGACTGTATCGCCACGCCTCGACCCACGCCGCCGGTATCGTCATCGGCGATCGTCCGCTTTCTGAACTCGTGCCGATGTATCGCGATCCACGTTCCGATATGCCGGTCACTCAGTTCAATATGAAATGGGTCGAGCAAGCCGGGTTGGTCAAGTTCGACTTTCTGGGTCTGAAAACACTGACGGTTCTCGAAACAGCCGTGAAGCTCGTTGCACGCAAGGGCATCGATATAGACCTGTCGCGTCTGCCGCTCGATGATGAACTCACCTATGAAATGCTGTCGCGCGGCGAAACGGTCGGCGTGTTCCAGGTGGAAAGTGCCGGTATGCGTAAGGCGCTGCTTGGTATGCGTCCCGACCGTATCGAAGATATTATTGCGCTTGTTGCGCTTTATCGCCCTGGTCCGATGGAAAACATCCCGACCTATAATGCGCGCAAGAACGGTGAGGAGGAAATCGCCTCCATTCATCCAAAAATCGACGATCTGATCAAGGAAACGCAAGGCGTTATCGTTTATCAGGAACAGGTGATGCAGATCGCACAGGTGCTTTCCGGCTATTCGCTCGGTGAAGCTGATCTTCTGCGCCGCGCGATGGGTAAAAAAATCCGCGAAGAAATGGACAAGCAGCGTGTCCGTTTTGTTGATGGTGCGATCGAAGGTGGTGTTGATAAGGCTCAGGCGAATATGATTTTCGACCTGTTGGCTAAGTTCGCTGACTACGGCTTCAACAAGTCGCACGCTGCCGCCTATGCGATTGTCTCCTACCAAACCGCCTATATGAAGGCGCATTATCCAGTTGAGTTTCTAGCGGCATCGATGACCTATGATATGTCGAACGCAGACAAGCTCAATGATTTCCGTCGTGATGCAAATCGTTTGGCAATCGATGTTGTGACACCTTCCGTCATGACATCGTTCCGACCTTTCGAGGTGGGCGAGAAGAAGATTTTCTATTCTCTGGCAGCAATCAAGGGCGTGGGCGAAGCTGCCGTTGATCATATCGTCAGTGTGCGGTCCGAAAAGCCGTTTGAAAGCCTTGAGGATTTCTGTGAGCGGATCGATCCGAAAATCGTCAATCGCCGTGTGACGGAAAGCCTGATCAATGCAGGCGCACTTGATTGCTTTGGTCGCGACCGTGCTGCGATGAGCGCAGGCATGGACCGCATTATGGGCTTCGCGCAGCGCACGCAGGAAAATGCGGCCAGCGGCCAGTCCGATATTTTTGGGCTTTCAGGTGCTCCGAAAGAAACACTTATTCTTCCGCAGGCCGCGCCATGGCTCCCTTCGGAAAAGTTGCATCGCGAGTTTCAGGCAGTTGGCTTTTATTTGTCCGCCCATCCGCTCGATGAATATCGTCAGGTCCTTGACCGGATGCGTGTGCAGAGCTGGGCCGATTTCTCGGCGGCGGTGAAGCGTGGTGCAAATGCAGGTCGTCTTGCCGGAACAGTAACCACCAGACAGGAGCGTAAGACGCGCACAGGCAACAAAATGGGCATTGTGCAGCTGTCGGATGCCACCGGCCAGTTTGAAGCCGTACTTTTCTCGGAAGGTCTCGCGCAGTACCGCGACCTGCTTGAAAGCGGCAAATCGGTTGTGATTACAGTCGCTGCGGAAAACCGTCCAGAAGGGATTGGCCTCAGAATTCAGACGGTGCAGTCGCTCGAGGACGAAGCCTGCCGGATGCAGAAGGCACTCCGGCTCTATCTTCGTTCAGCGGAAGCGGTGAAGCACATTGTTCCGCATTTCAACACGCGCGGCGACGGTCAGGTGAGCCTGATTGTCATTAAGGAAGAAGGCCAGCGCGAAGTTGAGATCGAACTTCCGCATCGCTACCGCGTCAGTCCGCAAATTGCGAGCGCGATGAAGGCAATTCCAGGTGTCGTGGAAGTTGAACTGGTCTAATGAAAAAAGCCGGCTGGTAATATCCCGCCGGCTTTTGTTTTAAACGGATGTTTTCAGTTTCAAGGCTTTGCGGACTTCCGGCGCAACCTTGGTCCCAAACAGCTCAATTGATTTCATCGTATATTTGTGCGGCAGATTGCCGAGGGCTGTCTGCAGCAAGAACCGATCATGCTTGAAATAGCTATGCTGGCTCAAGATTTTGTCGACGACCTGTTGCGGGCTTCCGACGAGCAACGATCCTCGTGGTTGGCACATCGCATCAAATTGTTCACGAGTGGTCGGCGGCCAGCCACGCTCACGTCCGAGTTTGCTCATGACATAGGCGTATGAACTGTAAAATTCGTCGCCAGCTTGTTGAGATTTTTCAGCAATATAGCCGTGAGAGTTGATTCCAACTTTGAGCTTTTCTGGTGCGTGTCCGGCTTTAAGACCTGCTTCTCGATAGAAATCGGTCAATTGCGCGAAACGCTCCGGATACCCTCCGATAATCGCGATGGCGAGAGGCAGGCCAAGAAGTGCTGCTCGTCCCACTGAAGCGGGCGTACCGCCCACTGCGAGCCAGATGGGTAAGGAATCCGGTAGCGCGCGCGGATATACACCACGTCCGTCAATTGCTGCGCGCATGGTGCCAGTCCAACTAACCCGCTCATTCTCGCGAATATTAAGCAACAGGTCGAGTTTTTCGGCAAAAAGCGTGTCGTAATCGTCGAGATTATAACCAAAAAGGGGGAAGGACTCGATGAACGAGCCACGACCTGCCATGATTTCAGCACGCCCGGTGGAGATGAGATCAAGCGTTGAAAATTGCTGATAGACCCGCACAGGATCGTCAGACGAAAGAACGGTCACCGCACTGGTCAGCTTAATGTTCTTCGTGCGTGACGCTGCCGCTGCCAGCACGACAGGCGGTGCAGAAATCGCGTAATCAGGGCGATGATGCTCGCCGACGCCGAATACATCGAGGCCGACCTGATCGGCGAGTTCAATCTCTTCTATGAGATTGCTGAGCCGTTGTTGCGGCGAAAGGGGGCGATTGGTTTCGGGATCAGGCCCGATATCGCCGAAAGTATAAATACCGAGTTCCATGGCGTTCCATCGATCTGTTGGCTGTTGCGCTTTAATTAAGGCGCTTCATGCTGCTTGTTAAGAACGCACTGAAAGGTGATCGGGTTACCTTGAGGAAACCGGGCGGTTGCCCGCCCGGCAATCGATTGTCTCAGTATGCAGCGGTGAAACGCTTGCCGATGTGCTTGCCCTGTTCTGCTTCATCGACAATCGCAACGGCCAAGTCTTCGACGGAGATTTTGCTTTCGCCATTGTCATCAAACACAGGCTCGTCAGCACCCAGACGATATTCTCCGGTGCGTTCGCCCGGCAGAAGAATGATCGCAGGCGAAACGAACGTCCAATCGAGGTCTTTTTCATCACGCAATTCGTGCAATGCCTGACGTGCGCCAAGTGCGCCTTCTTTCCACTCGGCCGGAAATTCAGGTGAATCCACCAGCTGATGGCCGTTGATAGCAAGGCTGCCTGCACCGCCGACCGCGATGAGACGCTTAACGCCAGCCTTTTTGGCAGCTTCGTTGATGGAGCGGCTGCCCTTGATATGGTTTTCGCGAATGTTGGCATCGGTCCAGCCGGGGTTGAAGGCTGAAATAACGATGTCGTGGCCTGCAAGTTGTTTGGCGAGCGCGTCAGTGTCGAATACGTCTGTCTTCACTGCTGTAACATTATCGAGTTTCTCAACCTTGTCCGTGTTGCGGACGAGGGCCGTTACGGTATGGCCGCGAGATACGGCTTCCTTGAGGACAGCAGCGCCTACAAAGCCGGTAGCGCCGATCAGTGCAATTTTAGCCATGACATTTTCCTTTTCAGTTAAACCTAGAGAAGTGATATTTAATAATCAGGTTCTTTATGGTAACTAAGTAGTCGAGATGAGAAGCCTTGTGAAGAACGCACTTTTTCATGTTTAAGGTACATGGAAGTAACCGCGTTGCCGGCAAGAGCAGAAATCGCCGATAAAAACAGTAGGCTTTGGCGCGCGCATGACTCCCCCAAATGCAAAACGTCTTTGGGGAAAGAGGTGCCTGGAAGCGATGATTTAAAGCGTGCCGCCTGAACTCGATTAAGCGCGATGCGCTTTAAGGAGTAAGAATGAAAAATACGACCGAGCCAAATGCGAGCTCGCCCTTATTGTCTTCAACACCCGCTTTTCAGGCCGATCCCGAAGGTGAGGGCTCATGCCCTATTCGCGAGGTGCTGGATCGCGTCGGTGATACCTGGAGCATTCTCGTGGTTTTCAATCTGCAAACGGGTTCATTGCGTTTCAACGCTTTACGTCGCGCGATTGAGGGCATTTCCCAGCGAATGCTGACCGTTACCCTGCGATCTCTCGAACGCGATGGATTGGTCGCGCGTCATGTACGTCCAACATCTCCACCGGAAGTGACTTATTCACTTACCGAGCTTGGTCATTCGCTGGCCGTGCCGATTGATGTGTTGGGCCAGTGGGCGGTTAAAAATCGCGAGGAAATGCGTAGCGCCCGTTCACGCTTTGATGCAGCTACGGAAGATTAAGGAACCTGATATCGGCGCGCTCGTTGTTCTCTTGAAAAAGGGAGTAAGGATCATGCCAGCAAAATCACAGGCGCAGCAAAAAGCTGCCGGTGCAGCACTCGCTGCCAAGCGCGGTGAAATCAAAAAGAGTGAGCTGATCAGTGCATCGAAAGAAATGTATGAGTCGATGACCGAGAAGGAACTGGAAGAATTTGCGGAAACCAAACGCAAGGGCTTGCCGGAGCATGTTTCAGACAAGAAGAGCAGCTGACTTTTAATCAGCTGCTCTCCAAGATTACAAAACTATAGCCTATTTTGCGCCTTTTCCGGGCGCAAGCTCAATAGCTTTCAGCTTGCCGCCGGTAATTCCACAGCGCAAAGTGATTGTATCCCACTGCGCACCGCTTCTATTGCGCGCTTCTCCCGGAACAGAAATCACCGCAGAAACCTTGCTTGCGTCTTTCGCGCTGAATTTCGATGATTTGTCATTCGTAGTAGCTGCTGCAATGTCCGCTTTGGTGAAGCCAAGGCGGTCGTATTTCTTGCTTTTCTTCACATAGTCATAGGCGCTTGCAATGCAGTCGGCCACCTGCGGCGATGCCTGCTGATCTTTTGCGAGCGTTTGGTAGTTTCCGGTAAAATCTTTCGAGCGCTTAGGTACCGCATCTGCATGGGCTGCGCCCGCAATTCCAAGTGTAAAAATTGCAGAAAGTATAAGTTGGGTCGATTTCATGGATCGCTTCCTTTGAACAGCTACCGCGCAAAGTGCGGTAAGCAAATCGATAATGACGATGCTATTAGAAACGCAGATTGGATTTTTTTGTGTTTTCCCCGTCACCTAGAGCGCATCCCGAAAAGTGCGAAGCGGTTTTCGGAAAAAGATGCGCGTAGAAACAAATGGATAGAGCATTTCCAATAATTCAATCAAAACAGGAAATGCTCTAGCAGAATATCTTACTGGCAGATTCGAGCAAGGCAGGATTTGCCGTGACAGCCCTGATCCAGATGCATGTTTGTGCGATGCGCAGCATCGCCGTCGGGCCCGATCACAGTCATGAAAAGCTTGCAGCTCGCACCATGCACCGCGCGCCAGAAAGTTTTCTCTTTTTCAGACCCATTCCAGCCGCTTTCGAGCTCCGTCTTCGAGCCATCTGAAAACTTAAATGACATGATATCAAGCGCATTGGCGAAAGCGTGTTCTGACACTCGCCCCGTCGAAGCACCATTGACCTTGCGGCACTGGTAATCCGAACCGGTGCCGATTTCAGTGATCTTGATGCTGTCGCCGTACACTTTCTTCGCGGCGTCACTGACATCTTTCGACCACTCAGCAAGCGTCACAGCCATGGCGCAATTTGTCGTGACTGCGGTGGCGAATTTCAGGGACTCGGTTTTTCCTATAGCTGTGAGCGATAGAGGCGAACGAGCGCTGCATTGCGGGCCGTCTTCAATCGGTGACAACAGTTTGCCCTCTACGTCTCCAGCCATCAGCGCAGGACATGACACTTGATAGACACGTTCGGGCTTTGCAGGGGGTGCTGGTGCGGGGGGTGGTTCAGCGCTTTCTACCGGTTGTTCTGGTTTTTTATCGGGAAGTGGAGCCTTTTCAGTAGGAGGTGTTTGAGTGGGCTCCGATTGTTCAGGCTGCTTTGCTGTTTCCTCTTCGCGGCGAGGTGATGGCGTCGGTAACGGAATAACCACGGGTGCGGGGGTAGCTGATGGGCTAGGCGCAGCAGGCAATGCTTTTGATTGCTTTTGTTTGGCTATACGCTTTTTCTTCGGTCGCTTGTGGGAAGATGTGTGTCTGGCGTTACCGTTTAACATCCTTTCGATAAGGTTCTGCGCGTTAGCGCTCGAAAGACTGCCCCAGTTCTCTTGCGGAAACACCACAATCGCGAAAGTAGCGAAGGCGATAATCATCAGCCTTTGAAGGAAAGCGAAGGAAACGGCCATATTCACCTCTTTTGATATCGGGCGCTAACGAGTAATGTTGAAAGGTGATATGTCGTTCCTTCACGCTTGATGGCAGAACGTTGCAATTGGCCTCGATCAGACCCAGTTCGACGTGCTTCTTCTATAAATGATGCCTTGTGCCATTTAAGATCCGCTTTGAACTAGCCAAATGGCTTAAAATCAGGGCTTCAGCCTTGACAAGATGACACTCCAATGACTAAAAGCCGCCATCGCTGGAGCCTAAACGCTCCGGCGTTTCATTTGACGTGTCCCGTGGATGAGGATCGCAGCTGCGCGCTTCATTCTGTCAGTCCTTGAAACCCAAGGGCAGAGGAGGGCGCGTTTCCTGTCTGCGCCGTAAGGTGCACTAACTTTTTAAAGGAAATGCGATGAGCAAGCGCGAATCCGCTAAGTACAAAATTGATCGCCGCCTTGGCGAAAACATCTGGGGCCGTCCGAAGTCCCCTGTAAACCGTCGTGAATATGGCCCAGGCCAGCACGGTCAGCGCCGTAAGGGCAAGCTGTCCGACTTCGGTGTACAGCTCCGCGCAAAGCAGAAGCTCAAGGGCTTCTACGGCGATATCTCGGAAAAGCAGTTCCGCAAGACCTATGACGAAGCAGCTCGCCGCAAGGGCGATACCGGTGAAAA
This sequence comes from Brucella sp., assembly GCF_032066345.1. Lineage (NCBI taxonomy): Bacteria > Pseudomonadati > Pseudomonadota > Alphaproteobacteria > Hyphomicrobiales > Brucellaceae > Brucella > Brucella sp. The sequence continues at coordinate 12,178 of NZ_DAMBKZ010000022.1, read as the reverse complement.
CCTCATCGGCCTGCTCGAATCGCGTCTGGACGCTGTTGTGTACCGCGCAAAGTTCGTTCCAACGATCTTCGCTGCACGCCAGTTCATCAACCACGGTCACGTCAACGTAAACGGTCGCCGCGTCAACATTCAGTCCTACCGCCTGAAGGCTGGTGACGTTGTTGAAGTTCGCGAAAAGTCGAAGCAGCTCGTTGTTGTTCTCGAAGCTGTTGCGCTCGCAGAACGCGATGTTCCTGACTACGTTGAAGTCGATCACAACAAGATGGTTGCGACCTTCGCACGCGTTCCAGTTCTCGGCGACGTTCCATACGCCGTTCAGATGGAACCAAACCTCGTCGTCGAATTCTATTCGCGTTAATTTTGAGCCTCTGGCTCATTTAGCTGAAATAAATGGCCGCCCTCGGTTTTCCCGAGGGCGGCTTTTCTGTATGTAAACATAATCTCTCTTATTCGCAGGAAGCATCATGAACGCTTTTGATCCTAACATCGGGTCAGATATCGCAGACGAAAACGGAGGCGATGGCTGCCACCCACTTTTCCGCGATGTGCCAGCCTCGGTTGAGCTCAACAAGCTGCGTAAACGTCTCCTGCGTCATACGCGCCAGGCTATCGAAGACTTTGCCATGGTAAAGCCTGGTGAGCGTTGGATGGTTTGCCTTTCCGGAGGTAAGGATTCCTACGGTCTGTTGGCGCTTCTGCTCGATCTCAAATGGCGCGGTGTGCTGCCGGTGGAATTGCTGGCGGTCAATCTCGATCAGGGCCAGCCAAATTTTCCGAAGCACATTCTGCCGGATTTCCTGAACAGCTACGGTATTAAACATCGCATCGAGTATCAGGACACCTATTCCATTGTTACTGAAAAGCTGCCTGAAAACAGCACCTATTGCTCCCTTTGCTCGCGTTTGCGCCGCGGCAATCTCTATCGCATAGCGCGAGAAGAAGGCTGCTCGGCGGTTGTTCTCGGCCATCATCGCGAAGACATTCTCGAAACCTTCTTCATGAATCTTTTCCATGGTGGCCGTCTTGCCGCCATGCCGCCGAAGCTTCTCAATGACGAAGGTGATCTCATGGTTTTCCGTCCGCTCGCCTATGCGGCGGAAGAAGATATGGAAAAGTTTGCGACTGCGATGCAGTTTCCGATCATTCCTTGCGATCTCTGCGGCAGCCAGGAAGGCCTGCAGCGCAATGCAATGAAGGCGATGCTGACCGATATAGAAAAGCGTATGCCGGGCCGTAAGGACACGATGATCCGCGCCATGACCAATGTGCGCCCGAGCCATCTTCTCGACCGCAAACTGTTCGATTTCGCAGGCCTGATGGCAAATTCCGATGTGGAGAATGATAGTGCAGTTTGATGAAAAGCAGATTGATTGGCTGGCCGATCTTCTGGCAGACGCAGCCAACGAAGAAATAATGCCTCGCTTTCGCCAGCTGGGGCAGGGCGATATTCGCCAAAAGACCTCTGCTGCCGATCTCGTCACAGAAGCCGATGTGAATGCCGAGCGCTATATCACGGCGCGCCTCAATGAACGCTTTCCCAACGCGCTGATCGTGGGGGAAGAGGCTTGTTCTGATGATGAGGCTTTGCTTGATGGGCTCGGTGATGCGGATCTTGCATTCACGATCGATCCAGTCGATGGCACCTTCAATTTTGCTTCAGGTGTTCCCCTGTTCGGCGTAATGCTGGCGGTTGTTGCCAAAGGCGAGACAGTTGCCGGCATTATCTACGACCCAGTCGGCAAGGACTGGATTCTTGCTTCAAAGGGTAGCGGCGCGCATATTCGCCATGCCAATGGTTCAACGAGCCGCGTGAGTGTGGCTGAGCCTGTTGATATTTCGCAGATGACCGGTGCGGTTTCCTGGCAATATACTGTCGATCCGATCCGTTCGCGCCTTGCACGCAACCAGACGAAGTTTCTCTCCAAGATCGGCTATCGCTGTGCGGCACATGAATATCGTATTATCGCGACAGGCGGCGCGCATTTCGCAGTCTATAACAAGCTGATGCCGTGGGATCATTTGCCCGGTGCGCTTATCCATCAGGAAGCGGGTGGGTATCTCGCACGCTGGGATGAAAGCGACTATCTGCCGTCGCACACCGGTGGTGGGCTGCTGATTGCACCTGACAAGGAAAGCTGGAAAGCCATTCAGGCAGCTCTTTGGGAAGAATAAGAAAAGCCCGCCATTTGGCGGGCTTTTTATTTTCTACTCAGATTGGCTTGTTGTGCGGCTTGAACATCTTGCCGCGCTCAGCAATCAAAACGCAGATGAATGCGATGAAGCCCAGCACACAATAGCCTGCGGCGACCGGTGTTGTCGTTCCATCGAATGCCTGACCGATGACTGCGCCGAGTGCTGCGCCGATGACTGTCTGTGCAAAGCCCAAAACGGAAGATGCCGTACCGGCGACTTCGCCCAGAGGCTCCATAGCCAGCGCATTAAAGTTAGCCGTTACAAGGCTGAACGAGAACATGATGGTCATATAGATCGTCATCAGCATCCAGAATGGCACGGGACCGCTGAACGTCACAGAAAGCACGACCCAAAGCAGGCTGAAGCCGACAAATACCAGCAGCATCGTCTGTGAAATGCGGCGCATACCGTAGCGACCGACAAGGCGGGAGTTGAGGAACGATGCGAGAGCAAGCGTCATGGCGACGGCAGCAAAGGCCAGCGGAAACAGCGATCCAAGCTTGTAGATATCAACAAAGATCTGCTGCGCCGAGTTGATGTAGCCGAACAGCGCTCCAAGAATGAACGAGGTGCCGAGCATGTAGAAGAGCGCTACGCGGTTGGACAGAACGATGCCAAAACCACCGATTACACTCTTGACTGTCAACGGACGACGATGGCTGACGGGCAGCGTTTCGGGCAGGCGCAAATATGCCCATACACCGATTATAACAGCCATAAGCGCCATAGACAGAAAGATCAGATGCCATTCACCGAACAGCATAATCAGCTGACCGGTTGCAGGGGCGACCACCGGCAGGATCATGAAGACCATCATGACGAGCGACATGACTTCAGCCATCTGACGCCCGGCAAACTTATCGCGAACAACTGAAACGGCAATTACACGCGTTGCTGCGGCACCCAGTCCCTGCAATACGCGCAGAACAATAAGTGTTGTGAAATCCGTTGCAACGGCTGCACCAAGTGCTGCGAGTATATAGATCAGCAAGCCGCCAAAGAGAGGCAATCTTCTGCCGAAACGGTCGCTCAGCGGACCATAGAACAGCTGCGATACGCCAAAGCCGAGCAAATAGGCAGTAATGACAAACTGTGCGTGATTTTCTGAAAGAACGCCAAGGCTGGCACCAATTTGCGGCAGACCAGGCAGCATAATATCCACTGCCAACGCATTGATTGCCATGATCGCTGCAATGAGAGCGATGAACTCGCCGCGCCCGCGCATGGAAGTCTTCTGGTCCGGAGAACCATTTTGAATGTCGATTGGCATTTGGGTAGTCCTCGATAAACGGCACACCGGTCAGGGGAGTGCCGGTGTAGTAGTCAGAATTTAGAAAACAGCGGCCCGGCAGCAGATGCTGCCTATGATGGCTATGCATCGGGCAATAGAAAAGGCGCCATGAAACGGCGCCTTTTAGAAAAGGTGAGCTTTAAAAGCCGTATGAGGGGTAATTAATCCTCAAGCGGCCTTGGTTGCAATACCCTTATCGGTAAAAAGTGCCTGTAGTTCGCTGGACTGGAACATTTCGCGGATGATGTCGCAACCGCCAACAAATTCGCCCTTTACGTAGAGCTGAGGAATGGTTGGCCAGTTGGAGTAATCCTTGATGCCCTGACGGATTTCGTCGGAAGCAAGAACGTTCACGCCCTTATAATCGACGCCGATATAGTCGAGAATCTGAACGACCTGACCGGAGAAACCGCACTGTGGGAAACCTGGTGTGCCCTTCATGAACAGCACGACGTCGTTGGTCTTCACTTCATTGTCGATGAAATCGTTGATTCCGGTCATTTTAGTTCCTTTCAGGATGCCGGTTCAAATCCCGGCCCGCGTAGGGAGAGGTTCTACCCCAATATAGTAAGCTGAGCTTTGGTAATCACCCTCTAAAGGTGAAAGCAAGTCAAATTAGCGCGAAATCAGGCTGTTTTGGGGGCAACATCTTGCCGCAGGAAGAAAATCACCGCCCGGATTATCGTTTCCAAGTGCCATTGCGTGTATTTCAACCCTTGGCTAAAGGCTGGAAAGCTCAACCGAGGGCGGTGTTGGATTAGTTTATTCTGGTACGCTGGTCTGGAGGGCAAGGGCGTGAAGCACGCCGCCCATGTTGCCCTTGAGGGCGTCATAGACCATCTGGTGCTGCTGCACGCGTGACTTGCCACGGAAACTTTCCGCAACAACTTCCGCCGCATAATGATCTCCGTCTCCGGCAAGGTCGCGGATCGTAACCTTTGCGCCGGGAATACCTTCGCGTATCAGTTTTTCGATCTCATGAGCGTCCATAGCCATGCAAAATCTCCTGCCTTTTAGGGCTTCTTCTTGTTCGTTTCGAATCGTAACGCATCATCGTGATACGTCAATATTCAACTGTCTAACGTTTAAATTGCCGACAAGCAAACGCCCGGCGCGGTGTTCCCGGCCGGGCGTCAATTGGTAACAGTTCTAACCAATAACGATTAGTTGTCGACTGCAGCTTCTCCACTCATGAAGCCCGGGAACCAGCCTTCAAAAGCATTGTTAAGCTCTGCAATTGCGACATCAACCGTTGCACCGAACTTCAGGCGGTCGCCGCCGACCGTGCCGAGTACACGGAACGGAACGCCAGCACCTTCTGCATTGAGCGCAATGAGTTTCGCCATTTCAGGTGTTGCTGCAACAACATAACGCGACTGATCTTCGCCAAACAGCGCTGCATGTGGCAGGCCGTCGCCCGCATCAAGAACCGCACCCTTGTCGGACTTGATTGCCATTTCAGCAACAGCAACGGCAAGACCACCATCGGAGAGGTCGTGACAGGCTGTCACCTGGCCATTGCGGATCGCCGAACGGACGAACTCGCCGTTACGCTTTTCAAGCGCAAGATCAACCGTTGGAGCAGGGCCATCAGCACGATCAAAAAGATCGCGCAGATAGACTGACTGACCCAAATGGGTGCCGTCGCCGCCCAGCAGAACCAGCGTGTCGCCATCCTGCATTCCGCCGATCTTGGCCATCTGCGACCAGTCAGGAATGAGGCCGACGCCGGCAATGGTCGGAGTTGGCAGGATCGCCTGACCGTTGGTTTCGTTGTAGAGCGATACGTTGCCCGAAACGATTGGGAAATCGAGCGCACGGCAAGCTTCGCCGATACCTTCAATTGCCTTGACCAGCTGGCCCATGATTTCCGGCTTTTCAGGATTGCCGAAGTTGAGGTTGTCGGTCGATGCAAGCGGCTCAGCACCGGTTGCGGTAATGTTGCGCCAGCATTCGGCAACAGCCTGCTTGCCGCCTTCAAACGGATCAGCCTCGCAATAGCGTGGTGTTACGTCTGACGAGAAAGCGAGTGCCTTGGTGGCATGACCTTCAACGCGGATCACACCAGCATCGCCACCCGGGAGCTGCAGCGAGTTGCCCTGAATGAGTGTGTCATACTGTTCGTAAACCCAGCGGCGCGATGAACCATCCGGCGAGCCGATAAGCTTGAGCAGCGCATCCGAATAGTCTTCAACCTGCGGCACATTGCTGGCAGGCAGCGGTGCGTGCTTACCCGGTTCCATCCATGGACGATCATATTCAGGAGCTTCGTCACCGAGTTCCTTGATCGGCAGATTGGCAACTTCTTCGCCTTGATGGATGACGCGGAAGCGCAGATCATCAGTGGTCTTGCCGACGATTGCGAAATCAAGACCCCACTTACGGAAGATCGCCTGTGCTTCTTCTTCCATTTCTGGCTTGAGAACCATGAGCATACGCTCCTGGCTTTCCGACAGCATCATTTCGTAAGCTGTCATGTTTACTTCGCGAACCGGAACATGGTCGAGAATGAGCTCGATACCGAGATCGCCCTTCGCACCCATTTCAACGGCAGAACAGGTGAGACCTGCAGCACCCATATCCTGAATGGCGATAACCGCACCCGAAGCCATCAGCTCAAGGCAGGCTTCCAGAAGGCACTTTTCGGTGAATGGATCGCCAACCTGAACGGTTGGACGCTTTTCTTCGATCGATTCGTCAAATTCAGCCGATGCCATCGTTGCACCGCCAACGCCATCGCGGCCCGTCTTGGCACCGAGATAGACAACCGGGAGGCCAACGCCCTTGGCTTCCGACAGGAAGATGCCGTCATGCTTGGCAAGGCCAGCTGCGAATGCATTGACGAGGATATTGCCGTTATAGCGCTTGTCGAAGTTCACTTCGCCACCAACGGTCGGAACGCCGAAAGCATTGCCATAACCGCCAACGCCGGAAACAACACCGGAAACAAGGTGGCGGGTCTTTGGATGGTCGGGCTCACCGAAACGCAGGGCATTCATGGCTGCAATTGGACGAGCACCCATCGTGAAAACGTCGCGTAGAATACCGCCAACGCCTGTCGCCGCGCCCTGATAAGGCTCGATATACGACGGGTGGTTATGGCTTTCCATCTTGAAGACGACGCAGTCGCCATCGCCAATGTCAACAACGCCAGCGTTTTCACCCGGACCCTGGATAACGCGTGGGCCGGTTGTCGGGAGAGTACGCAGCCACTTCTTCGACGACTTGTAGGAACAATGTTCATTCCACATGGCCGAGAAAATGCCGAGCTCCGTGAAGCTTGGTTCGCGTCCGATCAGGTCGAGAATACGCTGATATTCATCCGGCTTGAGGCCGTGAGCAGAGATAAGTTCCGGCGTGATGTCGCGCTTATTGGAAATAGTCATGGAGATGAGGGACCCCGTCGCAGGCTGCGGTACCCGGAAACTTCTGCCGAAGGGCGGACACCTAAGGTTTCAAGGGGCCTCTTTAACCTAACTCTGTTGGAAGCGCGACAGGAAAATGCCGATTTCCCGGCTCAAATGCTGCCTTCATAGCCTACTTGTTCATTTTCCAGCAATTGCCGCAAAGTTCCGAAGCCATTTTCGATCAGATTACGATCCGTCGGTGAGGAAAAAGCAATGCGAACCCGGTGGTAAGTTCGATCGATGCGCCCGGCTTTGAACTCGTCTTCATCGTCGATCAGTAGTCCGTTTTCATAGGCGGCTGCTTTGAATGTACTGGCAAGCCATGGTTCCGGCAGTTTCAGCCAGAGGATTGGAACATGCGGTGAAGAAACAAAGTCGTAACCGGCGAAGACCTTGCGGGCCAATTGCTCGCGCCATTCGATTTCAGCCGAGCACTTGTCCAGCAGGGTATTCGCCTGACCTGAAAGCACCATCTGTGCGGTAGTTTCAGCGAGCAGAAACGAAACGCCGCCCGTCATCAGCTTGTGGGTCACGCGTAAACGTTGCGCGCAATGCGGCGGGCAGGCCACCCAGCCGCAGCGCAAGCCAGCCGTTACGGCCTTTGAAAGACTGCCGAGAAGAAATGTGCGTTCCGGTGCAATATCGGCAATCTTCGGGATATTTGACCGGGTCATAACCCCGTATGTGTCATCTTCAATGAGCCAGACATTGTGCCGTGCCGCGATATTGGCAATCGCCACTCGGCGCTCGTAGGGCATGGTCGCAAGCGTTGGATTGTGGATGCTTGGCATGAGAAACGCCATTGTCGGGTGCTGCTGGTTGCAGACCCGCTCGAATTCTTCCGGGATCATGCCATATTCATCGCTCGCGGCAATCGCGACGCGGCGTCCGGCAATTTTCACGGACCGGCTCACTTGTGTGTAAGTGAGATCTTCAAAAACAATCCTGTCGCCGGGCGAGGTGAAAGCCGTAATCGCCGCAATTGCACCAGCATGTGCGCCGTTGGTGATAACAATATTGCTCGCATCGGCAGGAGCGTTTTCCTGATTGAGCCATTGGCGTCCGGCTTCAAGCCAGTGTTGCGGGAAATGTCGCGTGTAGTTGACAACCTCATGCGGGAAATTGCGAATGACAGACGCAATCAGCGGCTCAAGTATCGTATTTTGTCCGACGTCAGGAGCTGCCGTCGTATCGAAGCGCCCCTTGTCGAGTGGTGCGTCCTGAATACGTGTGCCAGCAATGCCATCGCTCGAATAGGCAGGCGGCGCATTCTTGCCGTCGGCCCTGCCAAGCACATAAGTTCCGCGACCAACTTCGCCGGTTACAAGTCCGCGCTCATGCGCGAGAGCATAGGCGCGCCCGATTGTACCGATTGTCACCTTCAGATCATAAGCCAGATTGCGTTGCGGCGGTAGCTTCTGTCCCGCAGGCAAAGTTCCAAGGGCGATCGCTTCTTCAATTGCGTCAGCAAGTTGAAGATAGAGTGGGCCGGATTTTCCGGTGAGGTCGGGAAGCCAATTTGTCATGGTCACAATATAAGCATTGTACCGATATTTGAGTCAATTGTATTTACGTTTCACGCATCAGATTGATGCATAATATCGGCTAAGCCCAGTTTAAAAGGCTCTTTGCTATGACATATACGTCAGTTAAGCACGATGAAATAGATACAATTGATACAATCCAGACAAGGGAAAGCGATTTTTGTTACGCTTCTCGTTCTGTCTGGCAGCGTTTCATTGAATGGTGCTCTCTGCGTCTCATGCTGCGCCGCAGCCGCATTGAATTGATTGATCTGACGGACGAGCAGCTTCGCGATATAGGTATTACGCGGAACGAGGCAGATGTGGAATCGCGCAAGGTCCGTTTCCACATCCGTTAAATTTGAACGTCAGCAGCCTTTTTGGCCCGATGCCCAACGATTAATGTCAGCACTGATACGACTGTTATGACCCTGCTGCATCATCGGGCCAAAGGCTTCAATGCGTGCTGGATTGCCTTCTGCCTGCACAACCAGGAGCGGGCGTCCTGCCAGATTTCGAGCAGGAACCACCAACATACGTGGACGCCCTGAAAAAGAATTAAGTTCCGGCGCAAATGCATAGCCGCGAAAATCCTTATCATTGGATTTGAACCAACAGCTATTCGCTCCCACAGCGATCCGCTCCATGGTTGCCAAGGCTGCTTTGCTAACACTTGTGGGAGTAGGAGGCGTCGGTTTCGGCGTGCAGGCTGCAAAGAGTGCCAGAGCAGGCAGTGCAACGAGCGCAATGGTCTTGTTCTTCAAGGAAGGCTCCATAAGAACGTTTTCGGCAAGACCAACAAAAGAGTGGCTTGCCGATAAACGCATAGAAACAATGTGTTAAAGCGCATTTTCAGAAATGCGCTTTCTATTGGACGGGATAATTCAGGCAAGCTGCGGCATGAAAGCCTTTAACCCGTCACTCATCTCATTCCATATGAGTTCGAACGCAGGGTCCTGCTTTGCTTTCACCGCATATGTGTCGAATTTTGGGTAAGCAGCCAGCAAATCGTCTTTCCCCGAAAGCTTCTTGAGCGGCTCCATGAGGAAGCGTACTGGCAGCAGCCATGCATCAGCAAGTGTCGGAGCATCGTTGAGTGCAAAATCGTGATCGGTGAGACGTGATTCAACCACGCTCAAGCCTTTGTGGAGCTTGGTAAACAGCCGCTCGATAGTGGCCTCGTCCCTTTCAGGCTTGCTCTGAAGAATGAAGAGTTTCATCGCAGGGCCGAGAACTTCCAGCTCCGTCACACGCGCCAGAAGGCGGATCAGAGCGCGCTCGCGCGGGCTGCCGGGCAGAACGGGAGTATCCGGAAAATGGTCTTCCAGATATTCCGCAATGACGGCTGCTTCAAACAATGTCTCGCCAGAGCCGGTAATCAGCACCGGGACACGCTTTAAAGGTGTCACATGAATGAAGTCTTCGGGAAATGGATAGGGGAGGTTAATAGGTTTGAACGGCAGTTCCTTGAGATAAAGAACACCGCGCACAAAAGCGGAATAGGGGGAGAGTGGGCGTGAATATAACTGCATCGATATCGTTCCCCGATTCGGTTTACTCAGGAAGTATCTATCGATCAAGCTGCCACGATTTCGTGCGTGACGCTAGAGCGCATTCCGAAAAGTGGGATCGGTTTTCGAAACCAGATGCGCGTAGAAACAAAAATATAGAGTGGTTTCATAGCTTCGATATCAACTGAGACCACTCCAGAGTGTCGTGTGCCTTATTGGATCAGAAAGATCGCTCTAAATCTCTGTTTTTACGGGATAATTTTATCCTAGATCGAGTCGATTTTAAGGAACTATGCTCTAGGTCCTGAAAGGACTGTTCTCTTTTGCGGCCTCAATTGTGCATCTGGGTTGGGCAACAAAAAATGGCCTCCGTTATGCAACGAAGGCCATTTAATCTGCTTGGTCGAGCTTTAAAGTTTTAAGCTGCAATACCCAATGCGCCTGCAAAAAGTGCACGGCCGTCATCGCCGCCATGTGCACCTTCAATCAAGTTTTCAGGATGTGGCATCATGCCGAGAACATTGCCGCGCGCATTGACGATGCCCGCAATGTCATTGACCGAACCGTTCGGATTGGTGCCGTCTGCATAACGGAACACAACTTGCCCTTCGCCTTCGACGCGCTTCAGGGTTTCAGCATCAGCAAAATAGTTGCCGTCATGATGGGCAACCGGGCAACGGATGATCTGGCCTGGCTGATAACCGCGCGTGAACGAGGTATTCGCATTGCTGACTTCAAGCTTCACTTCGCGGCAGACGAACTTCAGCGACGTGTTGCGCATCAGCGCACCTGGCAGCATTCCTGCTTCGACGAGAATCTGGAAGCCGTTGCAGACGCCAATAACCATGACACCCTTGTCGGCCTTCTCGCGAATGGCCTGCATTACCGGCATACGCGCTGCAATTGCACCGCAACGCAGGTAATCGCCATAAGAGAAACCGCCGGGAATCAGGATCAGATCGACATCATCGGGGATGCTCGTGTCTGTCTGCCATACGGTGATTGGTGCCTGACCGGAAATCTTGGTGATGGCCGCAATCATGTCGCGGTCACGGTTGAGGCCCGGAAGAAGAACGACTGCTGCTTTCATGGCGTTTTACGTCTCTTTGAATTTGAGTGCCCTTCAAACCCGCTGTGAAGCGGTGTGAAGGCGCGCAAAAAACTATACTTAAGCCGCAGCGCGTCAGGCGATGACGATTGCGTAATCTTCAATAACCGTGTTGGCGAGCAGCTTCTCGCACATGGCCTTGATTTCGGCTTCAGCTTTCGCCTTGTCCGAGCCTTCGAGTTCGAGATCGAAGACCTTGCCCTGACGGGCGGAATTGATGCCTTCGAAGCCCAGGCTGCCGAGCGCGCCGACAATAGCTTTGCCCTGCGGGTCGAGAACGCCGTTTTTCAGTGTAACGGTGACGCGTGCCTTGATCACTCTGTAGTTCCTGCTGATTTAATTTAACAACAATGAAAACAGCCCGGAACGCGAGTTACCGGGCTGTGCGGATCTTTACTTCACAAGCGTAGGGCCGGAAGGACGGGGCGTGTCGTTCTCGTTCATGATGCCGAGACGGCGCGCTACTTCCTGATAGGCCTCAACCAGCCCGCCCATATCGCGGCGGAAACGGTCCTTATCGAGCTTGTCATTTGTGTTGACATCCCAAAGGCGCGCCGAGTCTGGCGAAATTTCGTCGGCAACGACGATGCGCATCATGTCGCCTTCAAACAGACGTCCGCATTCCATCTTGAAATCAACAAGCTGGATGCCGATGCCCAGGAACAGACCGGTGAGGAAGTCGTTGACGCGGATGGCGAGAGCCATGATGTCGTCGATTTCCTGCGGGCTGGCCCAGCCGAAAGCGGTGATGTGTTCTTCGGTGACCATTGGGTCATCGAGGGCGTCTGCCTTGTAATAGAACTCGATGATCGAGCGGGGCAGAACCGTGCCTTCTTCGAGGCCCAGACGCTTGGACATCGAGCCTGCGGCGACGTTGCGAACAACGACTTCAAGCGGGATGATCTCAACTTCCTTGATCAGCTGCTCACGCATGTTGAGGCGGCGGATGAAGTGGGTTGGAATACCAATGCGGTTCAGCTGGGTGAAAATGTGCTCGGAGATGCGGTTGTTCAACACGCCTTTTCCGTCAACAACTTCATGCTTCTTCGCGTTGAACGCGGTTGCGTCATCTTTGAAGAACTGGACAAGAGTACCGGGTTCAGGGCCTTCATAAAGAATCTTGGCCTTGCCCTCGTAAATACGGC
>NZ_DAMBKZ010000021.1:0-82324 GCF_032066345.1 Brucella sp. | reverse complement strand
TCGGCTCGGCAATGAGATCGCCGAAACCTATAATTTTTATTGAGGTGTTCGCTTGCTGCTCAATATCCGGCACGTTTCGCATTATCGCTATGAAAATCCGGTTCCCTATGCGGTGCAGCGCCTGCGTTTGCGCCCACCGACGCTGCCGGGACAACTGGTCAAACATTGGGAGCTGAAAATAGAAGGCGGCGAGCCTGAAGTCTCCTATATTGACGGCTTCGGTAATAAAACCGACCTCGTGCAGCACGCACGAAACATCAACGAGATCATTATTACAGCCAGCGGCAGCGTCGAGGTTGAGGATCGCGTCGGCGTGCTTGGCCCGGTCTATGGTTATGCTCCGCTCTGGCTTTTTGAGCGAGAAACACCGCTGACCGAACCTGGAGAGCGCATTCGGTCTCTCGCTGGCGATCTCGGCAAAGAGCAGGAGCGTCTTGCATTGCTGCACGAGCTGATGAATGCAGTTCATACAGCGGTCGCCTATATGCCCGGCACCACCAGTGTTGCCACAAATGCAGAAAGTGCGCTTGAGGCAGGCAAGGGCGTTTGTCAGGATCACAGCCACATCTTTCTGTCTGCAGCCCGCTTGCTGGGAATCCCCGCACGCTACATTTCCGGTTATCTGCTGATGGAAGGCATGGAAGAACAGACTGCAAGCCATGCATGGGCAGAAGCACATATCGATGGACTGGGCTGGGTCGGCTTTGATGCTGCAAACAATGTCTGCCCCAATGATCGCTATGTGCGGATTGCAACCGGCCTTGATTACCGTGATGCTGCACCAATTTCAGGAGTAAGGCTTGGAGGAGCGGTTGAAAGCCTTGCGGTACACATCAATGTAGGGCAGTGATTATTTCAATTTACGATTTGCCTGCCGGAAACTGTTGATGACCTATTGCGTTGGAATGAAGATTGATCGCGGCCTTGTGTTTATGTCCGATACCCGGACAAATGCGGGCCTCGACAATATCTCGAAATTCTCGAAAATGCGGAGCTGGACCAAGCCGGGCGAGCGCGTGATCGTGCTCCTGTCGGCAGGCAATCTGGCGACGACGCAAGCCGTTGCGAGCCTGCTTGAAGAGCGCATGAAGGCACCGGAAGAGCGCCATCCTTCGATATTCGAAGCGCCATCCATGTTTCAGGTTGCGCGGCTTATTGGTGATACGGTCAAAGAAGTCATCTCAAATTCGGCCACAGGTGGACAGAATGCGGATGCATTCGGTGCATCCTTCATTCTGGGTGGGCAGATCAAGGGCGGTCAGCCGCGCCTTTTTTATATCTATCCCGAAGGCAACTTCATCGAGAGTTCAGATGACACGCCGTTTTTCCAGATAGGCGAAAACAAATACGGCAAGCCCATTCTGGTACGGGCCTATCAGCCTGAAATGAGTTTTGAAGACGCGGTGAAACTGCTGTTGGTTTCGTTCGATTCAACGCTGAAGGCTAATCTCTCGGTTGGTCTGCCACTCGATATGCAGATCTATGAAAGTGACAATCTCAAGCTCGGTGAGCATCGCCGCTTTGAAGCGACCGATCCTTACTATCAGACGGTGTCTGAAAGCTGGTCCGAGGCGCTGAAATCGGCACTCGAACAATTACCTTCTTTCAGCTTCGAGAAATAAAGAGAAAGCCGGGCGTTTTGTCGCCCGGCTTTCTTGTTTTAGTCCTTCGTCACTGTTGCAACATAGTTGGCATCCGCCACCATGTTGAAATTGTGAACGTTGGAAGCCGTTACAGCCGTTTCGATCTGCTGATAGATTACTGTGATAGGGCTATCTTCCTGAAATTTCTTTTGAAGATCGTGATACATGGCTTCGCGCTTGGCTGTATCGCGCTCCTCTGCTGCGGCCATTGTTTCCGCTGTCAGCTCGGGAATATCCCAAGAGGCCTGCCAGGCCGTGGTCCGCAAGTTTACCTCATCACCATTATTCGGGTTGTTGGTAAAGGTGACTGCATTTGTATGCGGGTCCCAATAGTCGGGTCCCCAGATGCCAAGCGCCATCTGATGCTTGCGCGCACGGACCTTGGTTGTCGTGAGCTTACCATCGCCCTGCAAAATTTCGACATTCACCCCGGCCTTCGCCATGGTCTGCTGGATGCTTTCTGCGATGCCGACATAAGGCTGAGAGTTGCGAACATCAAGCGTGATGCTGATACCATCTTTTAGTCCTGCCTTTTCAAGCAGTTCTTTCGCTTTCGCAACATCGTACTTGAACGGCTTGTCGTCGGTAGCACCAAACATGCCGAGCGGCAGGAATGACTGATGCGTACGGCCGATACCCTTGATCAGCGTGGCTTCAATCGTATCGTAATCAATCAGATACTTCAGTGCCTGACGCACTTCCGGCTTGGCCAGTTCTGGCACATTCTGGTTTGCGCTCAGAAAGTAGATACGGCCTTTCGGAGCGTTGATGACGCTGAACTTACTGTCCTTGCCAAGCTCCTCGATGTCGCCCGGTTCAAGATTGCGTGCAATATCAATATCACCCGCCTGAAGCAGCAGGCGTTGCGACATACCTTCCTTCACATGGCGATAGATGACGCGCTTCATCTCAGGCTTCGCGTCTGTATAATTGTCGTTGCGCTCAAGCAGCAGCACCTCATTGGCGCGCCATTGCTTGACGGAAAACGGGCCGGAACCGGCATAACCGTTCTTCAGCCATCCATAACCAAAATCCGTTTCATATGGATTGGTATCGGTCTTTTCGATTTTCTGTTCGTGTTCCTTCACCAGTTTGCTGTCAACGATAGACGCGACACTAGAGGTCAGGCAGTTGAGAACGAAGCTTGGTGCAAAGGCTTTGCCAGTGGTGAAAACAAAAGTCTTATCGTCAACGGCAACCACATTCTGATCGACATTTTCCCGCGTGATACCGAACTGGCTCAATATGAATGCCGGGCTCATGTCGAGCTTAATCGCGCGTTGAATAGAGTAAGCGGCGTCCTGTGCGGTAATCGGATTGCCTGACGCAAATTTCAAACCGTCTCGGATTTTGAAGGTGATCGACTTACCGTCGTCTGAAAATGTCCAGCTCTCAGCAATCTGCGGAATGATCTTCGTCGGGTCTTTGGTATCGGTCGTCACCAGGCGCTCGTAAGTACTGGTGAGCATTTCCGATGTTGTGATCTCAAAAATTTCTGCCGGATCGAGCGAAATGACATCATCGATGCTCATCGCGATCACAAGCGTGTCCGCTGGCGTGGCAGCTTCAACAGCCTTAGGCGAGGCCGAGAGGCAAAGCGCAAAGGCAAGTGCTGCCGGAATGCTCGCGCGCATCATTCGTGTCGCAACGACATTCTTATTAAAGCTGAAAAAGGAGGTTTGAGTGTTGGCTTTCATGCGGTGTCCCTCTGGAGATCAGAGCCTATCAAGGCAAATGATCGTCAATGCTCATTGCGTATCCGTCGCGTCTCCCCAGACAGCGACTCTCAAGCACGCGCGAGCATTAGATTCCGTTTTTTGAGGGGGCACAATGGCGGGAATAATTTAGCCGCAAAATAAAAACGGCTGGAAAATCCAGCCGTTTACCTGATGCTTTGGAAGAAATTATCCGAAGACTTTAAAGCGGTCGGCATCGTCCATGAATGCCTTTTCGCCGAACGGCTGTTCGTTCGAACCGAAAGGCATCTGCGCGCGCAGTTTCCACGAAGCTGGAATGTTCCAGGTCTTGGCAACTTCTGCATCGATCAGCGGATTGTAGTGCTGAAGGCTTGCACCGATACCTGCATTGGCAAGAGCGGACCAAACCGAAAGCTGAGCCATGCCGCCAGCCTGTTCAGACCAGACTGGGAAGTTGTCTGCATAAAGCGCGAAATTTTCCTGAAGACCCTTAACGACGTTCTGGTCTTCAAAGAACAGAACTGTACCCGCGCCAGCTGCGAAGCTGTCGAGTTTGGCTTCAGTCTGAGCAAATGCGTCCGCAGGAACGATCTTGTGAAGCACTTCCTTGGCGATGTTCCAAACCTTGTCGCTTTCGGCGCCAAACAGCACAACTGCGCGCGAGCTCTGGGAGTTGAATGACGATGGCGAATGCTTGATGGCTTCGCGGATCAGTTCGGCGACGGAGTCCTGGGAGAGGGGAAGCGTCTTGCCAAGAGCATACTGTGTGCGGCGCTTCTTAAGGGATTCGATATAGCTATTGCTCATCATCAATGTCCTGTTGTTCTGCGATTCTATGCTGCGAACCAATCGCAGCGAGTGGGAAAACTTGTTGCAAATATTGTGATTTTCACACGAGACGCCAGCCCGTGTTTCTGAAACACACTGTCAACAAATAGGGATGGACAGCCGTATCATTGTCATCCTTTGGTGAACCAGAGTTGCTACGTTTTAGCTGTCTTTAGGATTTTTTCTTTCCCGCCGGTTTAAAATCTGATCAAATTAGTAGGAAACAAGGGAATGCCCAAAATAACGGGTCGATGGATGCGATATCCGTAAACCAGCGACGGGCAATGAGGTCACGATAATTTGAAGTCAATTATTATTATTGGTGGTGGTGCGAGCGGTGTTTTGATGGCCGCGCAGTTGCTTGGACAATCGTCAGATACAAGCGTTCGCATATTCGAGCGATCAGGTGATATCGGGACAGGGATCGCCTATTCAACACAAAACCCCAACCATCTTTTAAATGTTCGCGCCAGTAATATGAGCGCTTTTCCGGAAAAGCCGGATCACTTTTTAAACTGGCTCACAACCAACACCGAAACGCTCAGTGCAAGCGAATGGCAGCCGCAATCTTTTGCACCGCGCGCGTTTTACCGACTTTATCTCCAAAACTTGCTGCAGCCATATCTGACGAGTGAGCAGCAGCGTCTTTTTATCGAGTGTTCGGAAGTTTCAGATGTCGCGATTGAAAGCGGCCGTCCACTAGTGACGAGCTCATCAGGTGAGCGTTTTCCTGCCGATGCCGTTATCATCGCGACAGGAAACGAAGCCGCGATTGCAACATCCGGAAATCATGTAACCGAATATTGGTCCAGCAATGGATATTTCGACATTCCGTCGAATGATCCAGTCGCTATTCTTGGCACCGGCTTATCCATGGTCGATAGCGTGATTTCGTTGCTCGATAGTGGACATAAGGGTGAGATCCACGCAATTTCACGACGCGGACTGTTACCGGCACGCCACGCACCGGCAGATGCTATGTCGATAGACGCAGAACAACTTCCCGTCGCTGATGGTTTACCCGCTCTGCTGCGTGATGTTCGGCATATGATTGATCAGCGGGAAAACGAAGGCAAAAGCTGGCGCGACGTTATTGACGGATTGCGACCGCATACGAAAAACATCTGGTCTAGATTGCCGATCAGGCAACGCCAGAGTTTTTTGCGTCACTTGCGACCGTGGTGGGACGTGCATCGCCATCGAATGGCGCCCGTCATAGCAGATCGCATTGAAGCTGCACGACAGTCAGGGCAACTAACAATCATTGCCGCACACCTCGTTTCCGTCAAAAACCAGGCAGAGCACATTTCCATTCTTTACCGACAACGTCGCGGGCTAGCGATAGAACAGCTTGATGCAGCGACGATCATCGATTGCCGTGGCGGTAGTTCCCGTTTTTCAACCACGCGCAACTCTGCACTGATCAGCCTGATGGAAAACGGCTTGGCAAAGCCGGACGCGCTGGATCTTGGTCTTGACGTCACCGCGGATCTGCAAGTTCTCAATGCACGGGGAGAACCTTCAGGGCCGATCTTTGCCATCGGACCAGTGACCAAAGGCATCTATTGGGAAGTGACGGCTGTGCCTGATATCCGAGTACAAGCTGATCGTCTGACGAAAGTCCTTCTTGAAGGTTAGGAATCACTCATAAATATCGATAATCCCTGCAACCGGCACTTGTCATTCAGATGCAAAATTTACGCGGCAATATGTCCAGGAAAAAGCTGATATGTGGAAAACCCATACCAAAGACGCGCATTTCCTGGCCATTTGCAGACTAAAATGATTCAAATCATTGCGATAAGCCATTGAAAGCTATTGCCATAATAACCGCTAGCCGGTCATAATAATGACATCGGAATATATGATTCCACTCGACAACTTACCGGAGCGTTTCTGTTGCTGTTTTCTTGAGCGGTGCCTGCTTCGGATCAACCAAGAATTCGGTTTAGGAGGCCTTTAGCGCATGACGATGGACGGCAGAATGCTTTTTTTGCTAGTCCTTCTTCCCTTTCTTGGCAGCGCTATAACAGGTCTATTCAGAGGCGTGGATCGTACAGGATCAGCCTGGTTCACCGCCGCGATCGCAATGGTCGCATTCGTTATAACGGCAAGCCTTTATCCTATCGTTTCAGATGGTGGTGTCATTCGTGGCACAATCGAGTGGCTGCCTGCTTACGGCCTTAACATCACGTTGCGAATGGATGGCTTTGCATGGCTTTTTGCCATGTTGATTACCGGCATCGGCCTGCTGGTCGTCATTTACGCACGCTATTATATGTCGCCGGAAGACCCGGTCCCGCGCTTCTTTTCTTTCCTGCTCTCCTTTATGGGCGCGATGCTCGGCGTGGTGCTTTCGGGCAATATCATTCTGCTCGCAGTCTTCTGGGAACTGACCAGTATTTTCTCATTCCTGCTCATTGGCTACTGGTATCAGAATGCCAGTGCCCGCGATGGCGCACGTATGGCACTCACCGTTACAGGTATTGGTGGGTTCTGTCTGCTCGCAGGCGTGCTGCTATTGGGTCACATCGTTGGAAGCTACGATCTCGACAAGGTTCTTGAAGCCGGAAATGTCGTTCGCACGCACCCTCTTTACGTTGTAGCGCTTGTTCTCATTCTTCTGGCCGCATTCACAAAAAGCGCGCAGTTCCCGTTCCATTTCTGGCTGCCAAATGCGATGGCCGCCCCAACGCCAGTTTCGGCCTATCTGCATTCCGCAACAATGGTGAAAGCAGGTGTATTCCTGCTTGCGCGCTTGTGGCCGGTTTTTGCTGGCACTGAAGAATGGTTTTGGATACTTGGTCTCGCAGGCTTGACCACGTTGTTGATCGCGAGCTTCTTCGCTGTATTTCAGCAAGATCTCAAAGGCTTGCTTGCCTATTCGACCATCAGCAATCTTGGTCTCATTACAGCGCTTTTGAGCCTTGGTAGTCCACTTGCTGCTGTGGCTGCGATCTTCCACATGGTCAACCATGCGATCTTTAAAGCATCGCTCTTCATGGCGGCCGGCATAATCGATCATGAAACCGGCACGCGCGATATGCGGAAGCTTAGCGGCCTGGCGCGAGCGATGCCCTATACGGCAACGCTGGCAATGGTTGCCAGCGCATCGATGGCCGGTGTTCCGCTGCTTAATGGCTTTATTTCCAAGGAAATGTTTTTTGCCGAAGCCGTTGAAACGCACATGGCTTCGTGGCTCGACACGATCACGCCTTATGTTGCAACGCTGGCAGGCATTTTCACGGTCGCCTATTCGATCCGTTTCATCTATTCGACCTTCTTTGGACCGCCGCCACACGACTTGCCAAAAGAGCCGCATGAGCCACCGCATTGGATGCGCCGTCCAATCGAGCTGCTGGTTCTGCTTTGTCTGCTAATCGGCATCATTCCAGCTCTGTCTATCGGTCCGTTCCTGCATTCAGCTGTTCTCTCAGTGCTTGGCGATGCTACACCGCAATATAGTCTCTCGGTCTGGCATGGCTTCAACCTGCCACTGATGATGAGCTTTGTTGCGATGATCGGCGGTATCATCCTGTTCTGGGCGCTGAAAAACTATCTTGCGACGAGTGAAGATGGTCCTCCATTGTTCCGTCACCTGCAGGGCCAGCGTATTTTCGAGCGCGTGCTTGTCACGCTTTCATGGAACTGGGCTCGTAAGGCTGAAAGCTTCTTCAGCACACGACGCCTGCAACCGCAGCTGCGTATTGTTGTAGCTGTTGCACTGGTCGCGGCCGCATGGCCAATTCTCGAAGACGGTATCCATGCCGGAATGCTGGGTGCTCAGCCTGTCGATCCGATTTTCGCAGGCCTATGGATATTGGGTGGAGCCTGCGCGATTGGTGCAGCCTATCAGGCAAAGTATCATCGCCTTGCAGCTCTTATACTCCTCGGCGGCGCTGGCCTGATCACCTGCATCACCTTCGTTTGGCTTTCTGCGCCTGATCTTGCAGTTACACAGCTGCTGGTGGAAATCGTCACAACGGTTCTGCTTCTGCTTGGCCTTCGTTGGCTGCCAAAGCGTTGGGAAGATCCAGATCCGATCCCCGTCAAGTTTGGTCCACGTCTGCGCCGCTATCGTGACTTTGCGCTGGCGATTGGCAGCGGGGTCGGTGTTTTCATCATTTCCTATGCGATGATGACGCGTCCATCGCCTTTGAGCATCGGTGATTACTTCTTGCAGAACGCCTATTCAGGCGGTGGCGGCAAAAACGTGGTCAACGTTACTCTGGTTGATTTCCGCGCCTTCGATACTTTTGGTGAAATTGCCGTTCTTGGCATTGTGGGTCTTACAGTCTTCGCATTGCTGCGTCGTTTCCGTCCTGCTCCAGACAGCACCGGTTCAACCGCGCAGCAGAAGATTCAGGACGCCTATGATGAGGCAATGGAAGACCGCGAGAAGGGCGAAACGCTCACCGATTATCTCGCAGTGCCGTCCGTAATCATGCAGTGGCTTTTCCCGGTCATCATCGTGCTTGCAGTCCATCTGATCATGCGTGGTCATGATCTGCCGGGTGGCGGGTTTGCAGCGGGTATTACTTTGGCAATCGCGTTTATTCTGCAATATCTGGCAGCTGGTACGCGTTGGGTGGAGGATCACCTGCGCATCCTGCCGGTACGCTGGATCGGCGTGGGTTTGCTTGTTTCGGCCGCGACAGGGGCGGGCGCCTGGATATTCGGTTATCCGTTCCTGACATCGTATTTCCAGTATGCCGACATTCCAAATATCGGGAAAATGCCGATTGCGAGTGCGCTTCTGTTTGATATCGGCGTATTTGCTCTGGTCGTGGGTGCCACAGTTCTGATGTTGATCGCGCTGGCTCACCAGTCCATCCGTAAACACCGTGTCGAAAAACTAGCCGCTGCGAAGGAGGAGAACTGATGGAACTTGTTCTCGCTATAGCAATCGGCGTTCTTATGTCGTCCGGCGTTTGGCTTATTCTGCGCCCCCGTACGTTCCAGGTAGCCATAGGTCTGGCGCTCGTCTCCTATGCCGTCAATCTGTTCATCTTTTCGATGGGTCGCCTGCGGACCAATGCACCACCAGTACTTGACTCCGGTATCAATGTTCAGGCGGCTCAATATACCGACCCAGTGCCACAAGCACTGGTGTTGACTGCTATCGTTATCGGCTTTGCAATGACCGCACTTTTCCTTGTCGTGTTGCTCGCATCGCGCGGAATGACACGTACCGACCATGTCGACGGCAAGGAGAATTGATGATGGATTGGAAATCGCACCTCATCGTCGCTCCCATTCTCCTGCCGCTGGTAACGGCTGCATTGCTGCTGATGTTCGACGAACGCAAGCGCAAGCTGAAGATGGCGATCAACTCGATCTCCATCATAGGCCTGATTGTCATTGCCTTCACATTGCTGGGTGTCGCAAGCGACAAAGCGCCGGCAGCAGATGTTTATCTGATCGGTAACTGGCCAGCTCCATTCGGCATCGTGCTGGTTCTGGACAGACTTGCTGCGCTCATGCTGGTGCTGACAAGTGTGCTCGCAATGGCAGCGCTCAGCTTTGCGCTGGCGCATTGGCACAAGGCCAGTCCGAATTTCCATACGATCTTCCAGCTGTTGCTGATGGGGCTGAACGGCGCTTTCCTGACAGGCGATCTATTCAACCTATTCGTCTTCTTTGAAGTCATGCTGGCAGCTTCCTACGGTCTGGCGTTGCATGGCTCTGGCCCGGCACGCGTTAAAGCCGGTATGCATTATATTGCAGTCAATCTGGTTGCATCGTCCCTGTTCCTGATCGGCGTCAGTCTGATTTATGGTGTCACCGGAACGTTGAATATGGCCGACCTTGCTCAGAAGATTGCACAGGTTACGCCAGAAGATCGTATGCTATTGGAGGCAGGTGCTGCCATCCTTGCTGTCGCCTTCCTGGTGAAGGCGGGTATGTGGCCACTCAATTTCTGGCTCGTACCCGCATATACGGCTGCCGCTGCTCCAATTGCCGCGATCTTTGCAATTATGAGTAAGGTCGGCATTTATGTACTGCTGCGTCTTTCGCCGCTTATGTTCGGCATTGGAGCAGGGGACTCTTACGGCTTCGGCAGTGACTGGCTTTATTACGGCGGCATGATCACACTGGCCTTTGGCCTTATCGGCGTTGTCGCTTCGCAGGCCATGGGCCGTCTTGCAAGCTATAGCATTCTGGTTTCTTCGGGCACGCTATTGGCAGCTATTGGCAGTGGTAATACCGCTATGACCGGCGCTGCACTCTTCTATATGGTCAGCTCGACACTGACGATTGCAGCATTCTTCCTGCTGATCGAGCTGGTCGAGCGCGGACAGGATGCGGCTGCAAACGTTCTCGCTGTTACCATGGAAGCCTATGGTGACGATGAAGAAGAGGACGATGAAGAGGAAGTCGGCGTTGTTTTGCCTGCAACGCTTGCCATCCTCGGAACCTGTTTTGCTATTGTGGCAATTCTGCTGATCGGCCTGCCGCCGTTCTCGGGATTTATTGCCAAGTTCCTGATACTTGCAGCCGTTTTCAATGGCGATGGGACAGCACCAACACTGGCCATGCCTGTCAGCCCGGCAAGCTGGGCGCTGATCGCGCTTATTCTTCTATCTGGTCTGTCGGCTTTGATTGCGATGACCCGTACCGGCATACGCACCTTCTGGGCATCCCTTGAAGGTAATGTCCCGCGCGTTCTCGTCCGCGAAGTTGTGCCAATCGCCGGTCTTCTGGCCGTGTGTCTGGCGCTCACAATCGCAGCTGGCCCGGCCATGCAATACATGGATGCAACGGCTCGATCGTTGCATAGTCCAAAAGATTATATCGATAGTGTCCTGAATGCGCCTCGTGTGGGCCGTGAAACAGTGGAGGTAAAATGAGAAAAATTCTACCTTTCCCGCTGCTCTTCGTTTCGCTGATCATCTTTTGGCTTCTGTTGAACGGGTTTACACGCGCGCAGCTGATCCTCGGCGTCTTCATTGCGCTGTTTGCCTGCCATGCAATGACAGCACTTCAGCCACAGAAGAACCACTTGCGCTCTGTACCAACCATGATCTGGCTGTTTGGCGCCGTAAGCCTTGATATTCTCACATCAAACCTTGCTGTGGTGAAACTGATCTTGTCGCCCCGTAAGGAGCGTCATCCAGGCTTCGTTGTTATTCCGCTCGATCTGGAAAACAGAACCGCCCTTGCGGTGCTTGCATGCATCATTACGACGACGCCCGGTACTGCCTGGGTCGATTACAACGTCGCGCGCAAGGCTTTGACAATCCATGTTCTGGATCTGGAAGATGCAAAGGCTTGGCGAACGACCATCAAGCAACGTTATGAGCAGCCGCTTATTCGCATATTCGGAGCAAGAGACATCGTAAAAGAGGAGCAATCGGCATGAGCGCAGTTATTCTTTTCTGGTCGCTGCTCGCTGCACAAGTCATGCTGATTGCTGCAATGGGCTGTGCTGTCTATCGCCTGCTTATCGGCCCGCGTGCGCAGGACCGCGTGCTTGCTACCGACGCGCTTTATCTCAATGCTCTTCTTCTGCTGCTCACATTTGGTATGCGGACTGGCAGCGTTATCTATTTTGAAGCCGCGCTGATTATTTCGCTACTCGGTTTCGTTGCAACGGTGGCGCTTGCCAAATTCCTGATGCGCGGGGAGGTGATCGAATGATCGGAGCTGCTGATCTGCCCGTCTGGGCTGCAATCATTATTTCATTTTTTCTTGTCGCCGGTGCTTTCCTGACGCTCGTCGGATGTATTGGACTTGTTCGTTTTAAGAGTTTTTATGAACGCATTCATGCACCAACGATCGGTTCTTCGTTCGGTGCAGGTGGAATCTTGATCGCTTCCATCATGTTTTTCTCCATCTTGCAATCCAAGCCGATTCTGCATGAAGTGTTGATTACCGTCTTTGTGGTCATCACAACGCCGGTAACGCTCATGTTGCTGAGCCGTGCGGTGATTCATCGTGATCAAACGCAGGACAGCAAAGAGCTCCCTTCATCTTCCGACCAGAAGTGATGGTTGGAAGCGTCGGCTTGAAGCATTTGGAGGAGTGCTAAGGGCTGCGGCCAATTGTCCATATGCGCCTTGCATCCAGACATGCGGATTGAAGGTTCAGGTCATTTGAATTATCTGAATTTCAGTAATTTCTGAAAATTCAGAATTTACGGGAGAGAGAACTTGGAATTATCGCCAATTGTTCAGTCGTTTGTTCTCCACTTTGGAGAGATGGGTAGCCGCTGGGGCATCAACCGCACGGTTGGGCAGATCTATGCGTTGCTCTATCTATCGTCTGAACCCCTGTGTGCGGATGATATTGTTGATGCGCTTGGTGTTTCACGCTCCAACGTCTCGATGGGTATCCGCGAGTTGCAGGGCTGGAATCTTGTGCTGCTGAAGCACATACCCGGTGATCGCCGTGACTTCTTCACGACGCCGGGTGATGTGTGGGTGATTTTGCGAACGCTTGCCGAAGAGCGCAAGAAGCGCGAGATCGATCCGACCTTGTCTGTACTGCGCGAAGTTCTGATGGAACAGCCGCAGGACGCTGGCGACCGTTATGCGCAAGATCGCATGAAAGACATGTATGCGCTGATCGAGCGGCTTACCAACTGGTACGACGACGTCAAGAAACTCGATACCGACAGATTGACCAGCCTTCTGGCGCTCGGCGCCAAGGTTACCCGCTTTCTGGAAACGACCGACAGGATCGTGGCTCTGGGACGCGGAAGAACAGCGGCCAAGAAGGAGCCTAAACGCGAGTGAAACCCGTTGCCCCCCGAACGGAAGAAACGGCACAACAAGACGGCGAAACTCCTGGCGACAAACGTCGCCCGCCTCGGCGTCCAGTTCCGGCTCTGCTCAAAACGGGGGCTAGGTTTCAGGCAGTGGCAGCACTTTTATGGCTGCCACAAGCCGCACTTCTCGCCTATGGCGTAGGCTATCTGGCCGATACTGGTTTTGACGCCACCATCTATTATCTGGCTGCCGGATTGTTTCTTATAGGTTGCTTACGCAGCCTGCTCGATGCTCGCGGCGCAACCAAGGCTTTCGACGCAGCTCGCAGTGAGCTTGCCAGCTTACGCGAAAAGGCAGTCATCGCCTTATCCAAGCGCTCTCCACTAGATACATCGCGTCCATCTTCCGGCGAAGCCGCCAGCATATTGGCCGAGCAGGCCGAGATGGTCGTTCCTTATCTCTCTCGTTTTGTGCCTGTGCGTATTCGCGTGATGCTGGTTCCACTGGCGATACTCGCAGTTGTCCTGTGGTTTTCATGGATAGCTGCGCTCATTCTGCTAATTGCCGCGCCTCTGATCCCGATTTTCATGGCGCTCATTGGCTGGCGCGCAAAGGCTGCCAGCGAAAAACAACTCGTCGCTTTAGGCGATATGAATGGCTTCCTGCTTGATCGTCTACGTGGCCTTGCAACAATCCGCAGCTTCCATGCTGTGGATATGACCGCAACACGTTTGCGCGACAATGCCGAAACTTTGCGTCGCAAAACGATGATCGTTCTGCGCATCGCATTCCTCTCATCCGCAGTCCTCGAACTGTTTGCTGCCTTGGGTGTCGCCATGGTTGCCGTCTATATCGGTTTCCATCTGCTCGGCCCTCTGGATTTCGGTGCATGGGGGCACAAGCTCACACTTGCGGAAGGCTTGTTTATTCTTCTGCTTTCGCCAGCATTCTTCGAGCCTCTGCGTGATCTTTCGGCTGTCTGGCATGATCGCGCTTCGGGTGAAGCGGCAATTGATGCCCTAGAACAGCTTGCAAAGCATGAAATGCCGGTGGTGGGCGCTATCAAGCCTGTTGGCGAAGTTACAAACGAACCCTCGGTAATGGTGCGGAATGTCCGGTTTCGCTATGCTGCGGGCACCGCTAATATATTCAACAGTTTCAATCTTGATATCGAGCCGGGCGAGCATGTGGCTCTGCTTGCGCCAAGTGGTTATGGCAAATCGACCTTGCTGGCCCTGATCGCAGGTCTGGCCGCACCACAGGAAGGCGAAATCCGGGTTGGGAATACCGCTTTGAGCGATGAAACTGCTGCTGCAATTCGCACCCGCATGAGCTGGGTGGGTCAAAAGCCGCATATTTTCGCGGGCAGCGCCCGGTACAACATCAGTTTAGGCCGCGATGCTGATGTGATGAAAACATCATCAATCATCAATCAGATGGCACTAAGCCATGTTGCGGGTGTCACTGGCGCCGGAGTTATCGGCGAAAACGGCGCAGGCCTTTCGGGCGGCGAAGCGCTGCGATTAGCGCTCGCACGGATCGCCGTCGATGATCATGCAGACATTATTCTTGCCGATGAGCCAACCGCGCATCTTGACCAAGAAACAGCAGGCCGCATCGCCGACAGTTTGGTTAGTCTCGCCAAAGGCAAGACGCTGATTATCTCCACGCATGACGAGAAGCTCGCTAGCCGTATGGATCGGATCGTCCGGCTTGATGATCTGAGCGCAAATGCGCAGCTCTGGCAGAAGAGGGCAGCAGAATGAACGGCCTTCAATCACTTCGTCCGATCCTTCAGCTCTTTTTCCGCACAAAGGGTACAGCACTTTATGCCGGCATAACGGCAGCCACCGCGACTGTTCTGGCAGGCATCGCGTTGCTCGGCCTATCAGGTTGGTTCATCACAGCCACAGCGATTGCTGGTCTTAGCGTTGCAACAGCGGTCGTGTTTGATGTTTTTGCACCTGCTGCGGGCATTCGGCTGCTTGCCATTCTGCGTACTGGCGCGCGCTATCTTGAACGCCTCGTCACGCATGATGCGACGCTTGCAATTCTTGCAGCGCTCCGCGAAAAACTGTTCCGCGCCTGGGCGCGGCCTGCCGCAGCCAGCAGCTTGCTCAAAAGGCCTGCTCGGCTTCTCTTTAGGCTGACAGCGGATATCGACGCACTCGACTCTCTCTACCTGCGCGTACTTGTTCCGGCAGGGGCAGCGCTCGCAACAGCCTTTGTTGCCGGTATAGCGCTTGGCCTCATGCATCCGCTTTTCGGATTGACCATCGCGCTGACATTGCTTTGTGTCGGTCTTGGATTGCCACTTGTTGCGGCCAAACGCTCAGAGAAACCGATGCGCCAACGCGCCAAAGGAACTGAAGCCCTGCGTGCGCGAACTGTCGATCTGGTGGCAGGTCAAACCGAACTCGTCATGGCCGGGCGCATGGATCATCAGAACGCCACTATCATGCGTGCCGATAGCTACATTGCCTCAAGTGACCGGATACTTAATCGTATCGAAGTTTCGACCGGGGCAGGGCTAGGCATTCTTCATGCAGGGCTCCTTGCCGGTGGTTTGATTGGCACTGGCTTGCTGATGCAGGCGGGCCTAATCAATGCGCCTGTCGCAGCACTTGGACTGTTGATAATCCTCGGTGCGATGGAGCCCTTTGCTGCGCTAAGACGCGGTGCAATGGAACTCGGCCGCACTATACTCGCGGCGCGTCGTGTTGCTCCGGCACTCCATGCGACGGATGCAATTCAAACGCTCACTTTGCCTGCCGAGGGCGATGCGGTCCAGCTTAAGAATGTAACTGTCCGCCACGAGGGCTCCAGCACGAAAGCGCTCAAAGCCATTAATCTGAATATCGCGACTGGCGAACGCGTTGCGCTTATCGGAACCAGTGGGGCCGGTAAATCCACGCTCTTTAACGTGCTTGCGGGCGAAATTCGGGCCGAAAGCGGTGAGATTCAAGTCCTTCCTGCACGGCTTCTCACACAGCGCACCGAGCTTTTCAAAGATAGTCTTCGAAACAATCTCAAGCTCGCAAAACCCGATGCCACCGATGCTGATTTGAATGCCGCATTGGAAGCTGCAGGGCTTGGCGACTTTATGCAAACCCAAGCCGAAGGACTGGATACAGTTCTGGGCGAGGGGGGACTGGGGCTTTCTGGCGGTCAGGCCAGACGCCTTGCTTTGGCTCGCCTGTTTCTGACCGACGCTCCGCTGTGGCTTCTGGATGAACCCACGGAAGGGCTTGATCAGGCAACCGCTGAGGATGTGCTTCGCCGCCTCAGTGAACAGGCAAAGGGCCGTAGCCTGTTGATAGCAACGCATATTCAGCGCGAGGCACAGATTTGTGATCGAGCGATTGTTTTGGATCAAGGCGTGCTGGTTCAATCGGTGAACAAAGGAGAGCCGTCGTTTGGCAAAACCCTCAATTCCTTGAGGTGAAATTTGAGTAGGGGGGCTGTTTGCTGGTATCATATCAGTGACAGCTCGTAACATCAGGAGGGCCGGATTTGCCGGCTTAAAGAGATGGAATTCGATATTGTCTCCCTGTCGCGATTGCAGTTTGCAATCACGGCACTTTATCACTTCCTCTTCGTACCTCTGACATTGGGTCTGTCCGTGCTGCTTGCCATCATGGAAACCGTATATGTTATGACCGGAAGACTCATCTGGCGGCAGATGACGAAATTCTGGGGTACGCTGTTTGGTATCAACTTCGTTATGGGCGTCGCAACCGGCGTTGTGATGGAATTTCAGTTCGGCATGAACTGGAGCTATTACAGCCATTATGTCGGCGACATTTTCGGAGCGCCGCTGGCAATTGAAGGCATGATGGCCTTCTTCCTTGAAGCGACCTTCGTTGGCCTGTTCTTCTTCGGCTGGGATAAACTGTCCAAAGTGGGCCACCTTATGGCCACTTATGCAGTCGCCGCCGGTTCCAATTTTTCTGCGCTTTGGATTCTGATTGCGAATGGCTGGATGCAAAATCCGGTTGGTTCGGCTTTCAATCCCGAAACCATGCGCATGGAAATCACCGACTTCTTCGCAGTTCTGATGAACCCGGTTGCGCAGGCGAAATTCGTGCATACGGTTTCGGCTGGCTATGTAACCGCTTCGATTTTCGTGCTCGGTGTTTCGGCCTGGTATTTGCTGAAAGGCCGTTCCACCGAACTCGCCAAGCGGTCGATGACAGTTGCTGCATCCTTTGGTCTTGCGGCGTCGCTTTCTGTTGTCGTTCTGGGTGACGAAAGCGGTTATCTCGCCAACGAACACCAGAAGATGAAAATCGCGGCAATCGAAGCCATGTGGGAAACAGAGCCAGCTCCGGCTTCGTTCACAGCATTCGGTTTCCCTGACCAGGAATCCCGCGAAACCCATTATGCCGTGCATATTCCTTGGGTTATGGGTCTGATTGGAACACGCTCGCTGACAACGCCGATTGAAGGTATTGAACAGCTTGTCGGGAACGCTGAGGGCCATATCCGCAAGGGTATTATTGCCTATGACGCGTTGCAGCAGATCCGCGCTGCTGGCGATACAAATGCTGTGTCACAAGAGGTGAAAGATACCTTTGCCGATAACAGCCAGTGGATGGGCTACGCGCTTCTTCTGAAGCGTTATGTCGATGATCCACGTCAGGCAACGGATGCACAGATTACGCAGGCTGCGAACGATACTGTTCCCGGAGTTCTGCCGCTGTTCTGGGCCTTCCGCATTATGGTGGGTATCGGCTTCTTCCTGATCCTGCTGACCGGCACATTCTTCGTGCTTTCAGCGCGTCGTGCGCTGGATCGTCATCGGTTCCTGCTGAAAGTCGCGGTCTTTGCCATTCCGCTTCCATGGATTGCAGCTGAAATGGGCTGGATTGTTGCCGAATTCGGGCGACAGCCATGGATTATTGAAGGCATTCTGCCAACCGCAGTCGCCGTCTCCAATCTTGGTGCTTCGACGGTTCTCTTCACCATTGTCGGCTTTGTCGCGATCTACACGGTCCTGTTCATCATCGAGATGGGCCTGATGCTGCGCGCGATCAAAGCTGGACCTGAACCCGACAGCAAACCGGAAGCAAAGCTCGCCCCTGCAAGCATTGCGCCAGCGGAGTAAAGATCATGATACTCAGCGATTTGTTGGACTATGAAACACTGCGCATCATCTGGTGGGTGCTGCTAGGGGTATTGTTGATCGGCTTTGCCGCAATGGATGGTTTCGACCTTGGTGTCGGTACACTTTTGCCATTCATCGGCAAAACCGACATCGAACGCCGCATCATCATCAACACCATCGGTCCTGTCTGGGAAGGCAATCAGGTTTGGCTGATCCTTGGCGGCGGCGCAATTTTCGCCGCCTGGCCACCACTTTATGCGGTGTCCTTCTCTGGCTTCTATCTGGCGATGTTCGCCATATTGTTCGCCCTCATTCTGCGCCCGGTCGGCTTCAAATTCCGCTCCAAGCGGGACAGCGTGGCTTGGCGGACAGGCTGGGACTGGGCATTGTTCATCGGCGGTTTCGTGCCATCGTTGATCTTCGGTGTTGCCGTCGGCAATGTGCTTCAAGGCGTGCCGTTCCGCTTTAATGACGATCTCCAGATCTTCTACGACGGAACGTTCTTCGGCTTGCTCAATCCGTTTGCACTTCTTTGCGGTGTAATTTCATTGACCATGCTTATTATGCACGGTTCCGCATGGCTTGTTCTGAAGACAACGGGTGTCGTGCAAGCGAGGGCTCGTGCCTATGGCAGCATCGCCGCACTGCTAACCAGTGTTCTTTATGTCGTTGCCGGTGTCATCAGCTGGTATTGGGTTTCGGGCTACAAGATCACCAGCGCCGTCGTTACCGGAGGGCCATCCAATCCGCTACGCAAGGCTGTCGAGCTTGATCATGGTGCATGGTTCGTCAACTATATGAACTATCCGGTATTGCTGATCGCGCCAGCTCTGGGCATCCTGGGGCCATTGCTTCTGTTTGTTTTGTTCCGCAGCAAACGTGAAGTGGCACCATTGCTTATCGGTAAGCTGTCGATCTTCGGCATCATCTCATCGGTTGGCGTTTCGATGTTCCCATTCATCCTGCCATCGTCGGCCGATCCACGGTCAAGCCTGACAGTTTGGGATGCATCGTCGAGCCATATGACCCTGTTCATCATGCTGGTGGTGACGCTTATCTTCCTGCCGCTCATCGTCGCTTATACGTCGTGGGTCTACAAAGTCCTGTGGGGCAAGGTTGAGCAGCGCGACATCGAGGATGAAAGCAACCACGCTTATTAATCTATCTGCGGGCGCTTGCAGCCCGCATAACCCCAATCAAGAAAGGAGAGCAAGATGTGGTATTTTTCCTGGCTTCTGGGCCTGCCGCTTGCTGCAGCTTTCGCAGTTCTGAATGCCATGTGGTACGAGTTGATGGATGACAGGGCGCGAAAGCGCCTTGCCGGAGACCCGACCGCCGATCTGGCGCGCGAAGGCAACAAGCATCACTGAATTGAGAAAAGCGGTCCGGAAACGGGCCGCTTCTTTTTCGTATCACGATACTGATTGAGCGACACAGCGCATGATGCATCTGTGGACAAAATGCCTCATTCCACGATCATTATTGCTTATAAAGGTTTGGTAAGCGCTCGAATAGTACCAATTGGTACTGACGTTATCGTAAATTATGCGCAATAATATTGCGTTCTCGACATCAAATATTACCAGATAAAACATATATAAAAACAGTCGTATAAGCTTGTTTCGGGAAGGGCCATACACCTTCATTCGGCCCACTGAGAACGCTTTCGGAATTCAAGCCCTGACGCCTTTGAAGAATAATCTTGCTTTATTCTAAAACCCGTTCCACCCTGACCAAAGTGAAATCGGAGGAGGAAACCGGCTTCACGTCGCATGGGAGGAAATGAAGCTGATCTCATCTGGATTGGCTCTCGGCTGCAGTTAAAGCTCGCAGCCGGAACAAAACGCAATTTCTCCCGTTCGACATTTGGTGCAAGTTTACGAGGAACACCTGCATGAGCGATGATGTCGTACTTTCTCTGCATGTCCCAGAACCGGAGTGGCGCCCCGGCGATGCTCCAGATTTCTCCCACGTTAAAATTCCGCGGGCAGGGAGTGTCAGACGTCCGGAGATAGACGAAAAGCCGGAAGCCATGCGCGATCTGGCTTTCAGCATCATCCGTGTGCTGAACCGCGAAGGCGAGGCGGTTGGCCCCTGGGCGGGTACGCTGACTGATGATGAGCTGAAAGACGGTCTCCGCCACATGATGATCCTGCGTGCTTACGATGCCCGCATGATGATGGCGCAACGACAGGGTAAAACCTCGTTCTATATGCAGCATCTGGGTGAAGAGGCGGTCAGTTGCGCGTTCCGCAAGGCGCTGCGTAAAGGCGACATGAATTTCCCGACTTATCGGCAGGCAGGGCTTCTCATCGCCGACGACTACCCGCTCGTCACCATGATGAACCAGATTTTCTCCAATGAGCAGGACCCGCTTAAAGGTCGCCAGTTGCCGGTGATGTATTCCTCGAAAGAACATGGCTTCTTCACCATTTCCGGCAATCTTGCCACGCAATACACGCAGGCTGTGGGTTGGGCGATGGCTTCAGCCATCAGCCATGACACCAAAATTGCAGCTGCATGGATTGGTGACGGCTCTACCGCTGAAAGTGACTTCCACGCGGCACTTGTTTTTGCATCCACCTATAAAGCCCCGGTGGTGATGAATATCGTCAACAACCAATGGGCAATCTCAACATTTCAGGGCATTGCGCGCGGTGGTTCGGGCACTTTTGCGGCGCGTGGACATGGCTTCGGCATTCCGTCACTTCGCGTAGATGGCAACGACTATCTTGCGGTTCATGCGGTTGCGAAATGGGCAGTCGAACGCGCACGCCGCAATCTTGGTCCGACTATAATTGAATATGTCACCTATCGCGCTGGCGGGCATTCGACGTCTGACGATCCTTCCGCTTATCGTCCAAAGGCGGAAAGTGATGCCTGGCCTCTTGGTGATCCAGTCTTGCGGCTCAAAAACCACCTGATCCTGCGTGGCGTATGGTCTGACGAACGGCACAAACAAGCAGAAGCGGAAATTCTGGATCTCGTCGTCAGTGCACAGCGCGAAGCAGAAGCTATCGGCACGCTTCATGATGGTCGCAAGCCGTCGATGCGCGACATGTTTGAAGATGTTTATGCCGAAACACCGCCGCACCTTATTCGCCAGCGTCAGGAGGCGGGGTTCTAATCATGACAAAACTAACGATGATTGAGGCGATCCAGAACGCCCACGACATTGCCATGGAGCGCGACCAGAAAGTCGTCGTGTTCGGCGAAGACGTTGGTTACTTCGGCGGCGTTTTCCGCTGCACAGCCGGTTTGCAGAAGAAATACGGCAAGGAGCGCTGCTTCGATGCACCAATCAGCGAGCTCGGCATTGTCGGCACCGCGATTGGCATGGCGTCTTACGGCTTGCGTCCATGCATTGAAGTGCAGTTCGCTGACTATGTCTATCCGGCCTATGACCAGATCGTTTCAGAAGCCGCACGCCTTCGCTATCGTTCTGCGGGCGAGTTTACCTGTCCTATTGTTATCCGTATGCCTTCAGGCGGTGGCATTTATGGTGGGCAGACGCACAGCCAAAGTCCGGAAGCGCTTTTCACCCATGTTTCCGGTCTGAAGACCGTGATGCCTTCAACGCCTGCCGATGCCAAAGGCCTGTTGCTGGCAGCAATTGAAGATCCTGATCCGGTCATCATGTTTGAGCCGAAGCGCCTTTATAACGGACCTTTTGACGGACATCACGACAAGCCCGTCACTTCTTGGAAAAAACATGAGCTGGGCGAAGTGCCAGAAGGCTACTATACCGTGCCACTTGGCAAGGCTGCGATCCGACGTGAAGGCAGCGATGTGACTGTTCTGGCCTATGGCACGATGGTTCATGTGGCATTAGCAGCGACTGAAGAAACCGGCGTCGATGCCGAAGTGATTGACCTGCGCACGTTGCTCCCGCTTGACACGGAAACAATTATGGCTTCCGTCAGGAAGACCGGGCGTTGCGTCATCGTGCATGAAGCAACACTGACCTGCGGTTACGGCGCCGAGCTTGCGGCACTCGTGCAGCGCGAATGTTTCTATCATCTCGAAGCACCGATCATCCGCGTGACGGGCTGGGATACGCCATACCCACACGCGCAGGAATGGGCTTATTTTCCGGGGCCAGATCGTGTCGGTCGTGCACTCGTTTCAATCATGGAGGCTTAAATGGCTCATTTTGCGATCAAGCTCCCTGATGTTGGCGAAGGCGTTGCAGAGGCTGAACTTGTCGAATGGCATGTTAAGGTTGGCGATATTGTCCGGGAGGACGATCTGCTCGCTGCCGTCATGACCGATAAGGCAACAGTTGAAATCCCTTCCTCGCGCAGCGGTAAAGTCATCGCGGTGAATGGCGAAATCGGCGAGAAAATTGCTGTTGGCTCCGAACTGGTTCGCCTTGAAATAGAAGGTGGAAGCAGCGAACAAAAAGCGGAAGCACCAGAACCTGTAGCTGCGGCGCCTGCTGAATCCCTCACGCCGCCATCAGCCAGCGCGGAAGCGCCTGTGCTGTTACAGACGCCGGTTCCACCTAAACCTGTTGCGCAGAAAAAAGAAACCTCAAGCCGGGCTTTTGCCGGTGCTGGGCCGGTGCGCGCAGAAGGTGAAAAACCGCTGGCAACACCATCGGTCAGGTTGCGCGCACGCGACGCAGGCATTGATTTAAGACGTGTCAAAGGTAGTGGCCCTGCAGGGCGCATTACGCATGAAGATCTGGACGCCTTTTTCCAGACTGAGAGCGGAGCCACGTCTGCAGTGTCGGGTTATGTTGCAGACACCTCGATCAACGAGATCAAGGTCATCGGCCTAAGGCGCAAGATTGCAGAGCGTATGGCCGAAGCAAAACGCCATATTCCGCACATTACTATCGTTGAAGAAGTGGATGTGACGCAGCTTGAAGACCTCCGCACGGGGCTTAACAATGAGAAGAAGGAAGGGCGTCCGCGCCTGACCTTGCTGCCATTTGTTATCCGCACAATCGTCAAGGCAGTCAAAGAACAGCCTGGTCTCAACGCACATTTCGATGATGAAGCAGACATAATTCGCCAGTTTGGCGGTGTGCATGTGGGCATTGCCACACAGACGCCAAACGGTCTTATCGTGCCGGTGGTTCGTCACGCGGAAAGCCTTTCTGTATTTACCGCAGCATCGGAACTTGTCCGAGTGACGGAAGCAGCGCGTAACGGCACAGCCAAGCGCGAAGAACTTACAGGCTCGACTATAACCATCACATCATTGGGGCCACTAGGCGCCATCGCAACCACGCCGATTATCAACCGGCCCGAAGTGGCGATTGTCGGCATCAACAAAATGGCCGTGCGCCCGATGTGGGACGGCACACAATTTGTGCCGCGTAAAATGATGAACCTGTCGTGCAGCTTCGACCATCGCGTTATCGATGGATGGGATGCGGCAGTATTCGTGCAGAAGCTGAAGAGCCTGCTTGAAACGCCTGCGATGATTTTTGTAGAGGGCTGATCGGATGAGTGAGATTTCCTGCAAACTTCTGATCATTGGCGGCGGTCCCGGCGGTTATGTCTGCGGTATTCGCGCAGGCCAGCTTGGTATCGATACGGTTCTGGTCGAAAAGAAGCGGCTGGGCGGTACCTGTCTTAATGTCGGCTGCATACCGTCCAAAGCTGTTATCCATGCCGCTGACGAGTTTCATCGCCTCACGACATTCGCGTCTAAAGGCGCGCTTGGCATCACAGCTGAAAGTCCTAAGATCGATTTTGCCAAAACGCTCGAATGGAAAGACGGCATCGTCAATCGCCTGAACAGCGGTGTCGCCGGACTTTTAAAACGCTCCCGCGTGCGAATGTTCCAGGGGCAGGCGCGTTTTATGGATGGTAAAACCGTTGTGGTCGATACCGATACCGGACGCCAGACTATCCATGCTGAGAACATCGTGATCGCAACAGGATCTGTGCCGGTTGAAATTCAGTCTCTGCCTTTTGGCGGCAATGTCATCTCCTCAACGGAAGCGCTTTCACTCGATAAGATCCCTGAAAAGCTTGCCATTGTTGGCGGTGGTTATATCGGGCTCGAAATCGGTACGGCTTTGGCAAAGCTTGGTGCAAAAGTCACCGTCGTTGAAGCCACTGATCGCATACTGCCGCAATATGATGCAGAGCTGACACGCCCGATCATGGCACGGCTGAAAGCACTCGGCGTTGAAGTGCTGACGAACACGTCTGCCAAAGGCTTATCCACCGATGGGAAAGCGCTGGATGTGTTGCTGGCTGATGGCGAGACGCATTCAATTCCTGCTGACAGGATTCTGGTCACGGTTGGCCGCAAGCCACAAACCGATGGCTGGGGTTTGAGCGAAATCCGGCTCGATATGGACGGCCGCTTTATCCGCATCGATGACAAATGCCGCACATCGATGCGCGGTGTTTATGCCATCGGCGATGTAACAGGTGAGCCCATGCTTGCGCATCGGGCTATGGTACAAGGCGAAATGGTTGCTGAAATCATCGCGGGTGGCAAACAGGCCTGGGATAAGCGCTGTATCCCGGCAGTCTGCTTTACTGATCCTGAGATCGTAACAGTCGGCCTGTCTCCTGATGAAGCGCGCAAGGCAGGTCATAATATCCAGACCGGCATTTTCCCGTTTCAGGCCAATGGACGCGCAATGACTATTGAGCGGGAAGATGGTTTTATCCGGGTTGTCGCCCGCGCTGATAACCACCTGATACTTGGCATTCAGGCCGCGGGTGTAGGGATTTCCGAGCTGTCATCTGCCTTTGCGCTTGCTGTTGAAACAGGCGCACGCCTTGAGGATATAGCAGGAACGATCCATGCTCATCCGACCCTTGGTGAAGGCTTTGCCGAGGCCAGCATGAAAGCACTCGGCCACGCGCTTCATATTTAGAGCATGTCTCTGGCCCGAAACCGGCTTCCACTTTGGGGAGACAAGCTTTTAGTCCTTTGATTTACGCTCGTACCGCCATACAAAAATGGCGGCACCGGCAATCATGGCTGCAAGCGCAAACCATGTGATTGCATAAGAGAGATGGTTGTTGCGGAAGGTAACAACCGTCAGTCCGCCAATGGGCACATTGCCAGGATTGGATTTGGCATCTGCATCAATGAAATAGGGCGCGACTGTCCCCAAACCTTCTTTTTCAGCGAAAGCTTTGACATCACGCGAATTCCAGTCATTGCGGGCAGGGTCGTTGGGACGCAGGAAGAAGCCATCAGGCTCCGGCATACGCAGAAGACCAGTTACGGTCGTTTCACCTGCGATTTGCGTTTCTACGCGTGAAGATGGATCGCGCTTGGTATCCGGAATGAAGCCACGATTGATGAAGGTCAGCGTACCATCATCTGAACGCAACGGCGTCAGCACCCAAAAGCCTGAACCGCGTTCGGTCAGCGCACGAACCAGCACTTCCTTGTCATTGAGGTAAGAGCCGGTCAGCGTAACATGCCGGTATTCGTCATCGGCCTGATTGACATTGGCCCAGTCGTCTTTGCCCGGAGCAGCGACCGGCTCCGCATGAACGCGCGCATCAACGCGGGCAATCAGATCAAGCTTCCATTGCAGACGCTCCACCTGCCAGATGCCAAGGCTCAGAAACAATGCGAAAAACAGCGCCCCCAGAACAGCCATGAAGCCAAGGAAGAAGCGTGATTTCTTCTTTTGCGGTGTCGAACTGGCTTGCATGGGCGTTGTCATGATTATTCCTGGGAGATGGGGGAGAATTGCTGTTTGAAATACTCCAGATGCGCGCTGTAATAAAGGGCGGGCGGGGCAAAACTACGTGATTGATCATTAAGAAACAGCGCCGACATCCATCTGACCGGATGCGGCGCTTGAATATTCTTAGATTTACAGCGGTTCCAGTTCAGAAAGGATCGTTGGAACCGCTGTAACTGTTTGTTTTTACGCATTATCCAACGCAAAACCGCTTCGCACTTTTGCTGGAAATGCTATAATTATGCGCTTTTATGAACTCTGCGTCTGCGATGTGAGTAACCGCCCTTAGAAAGACGTAGAACGTTGCAAACCTGTGTTTTATCGTCAGAAGGTTGCTGCATCTGAGTTTGAGCATTCTGCAGCATCTGTGTCGTTACAGGGGTCGGTTTTGCACTTGGTCCAATTGTGATGCTTCTCATCGATCATTCTCCCTGTTTTTGGGCGCGGTAGCAGCCTCAACGGCTACTCCGTCCAGTAGTCAAGAATGTGCGAATGAACTAAGTATTAACCTTATTGGGGTGGTTGACAAGCACCAAATACAACCCTGCGTAAGCCATTGCACCCACATAGTAAAAAGCCGGATCGTTGGAACGACCCGGCTTTTGCAATCTATAATCCGATCACTTAATCACGGTTGCCAGTGAGGATTTCACGCTTACCAACATGGTTAGCCGCGCCGACAAGGCCTTCCTGTTCCATACGCTCAACAAGTGAAGCCGCGCGGTTGTAGCCAATGCCGAGGCGACGCTGGATGTAAGAAGTCGAGCACTTCTTATCACGCAAAACGACCTTCACAGCCTGCTCATAGACATCGTCGCTGTCTTCCGAACCCATGGCCGAAGCGTCGAAGACTGCAGTGTCCTGCACGGCATCTTCGTCTTCCTCGTCTTCAGTAACAGTCGCCAGATAATCTGGACGGCCCTGTTCCTTCAGATGATTGACGACCTTTTCAACTTCTTCATCCGAAACGAATGGTCCATGGACGCGGACAATCCGGCCACCACCGGCCATATGCAGCATATCGCCCTGACCGAGAAGCTGTTCGGCACCCATTTCACCAAGAATGGTGCGGCTGTCGATCTTCGACGTGACCTGGAACGAAATACGGGTCGGGAAGTTGGCCTTGATCGTACCGGTGATAACGTCAACCGAAGGACGCTGCGTCGCCATGATAAGGTGGATACCAGCAGCACGCGCCATCTGTGCAAGACGCTGCACAGCACCTTCGATGTCCTTGCCGGCAACCATCATCAGGTCGGCCATTTCGTCGATAATCACGACGATATATGGCATTGGCGTCAGGTCCAGTTCTTCCTGAACATAGGTTGCTTCGCCGGTTTCCTTGTCAAAGCCGGACTGCACCGTGCACATGACGGTTTCGCCCTTGCCCTTGGCAGACGCTGCACGCTGATTGAAGCCTTCGATGTTGCGAACGCCCAGACGTGCCATCTTGCGATAGCGGTCTTCCATTTCGCGCACGGCCCATTTCAGAGCCACAACGGCCTTCTTCGGATCGGTCACGACCGGCGTCAGCAGGTGCGGAATGCCATCATAGATGGAGAGTTCCAGCATCTTTGGATCGACCATGATCAGGCGGCATTCTTCCGGCTTGAAGCGGTAGAGCAGCGACAGGATCATCGTATTGATGGCGACAGACTTACCCGAACCGGTGGTACCAGCTACGAGCAGATGAGGCATCTTTGCAAGTTCTGCGATGATTGGCTCACCACCAATGCCTTTGCCCAGGCAAAGCGGCAGGCGGTAGTTCGAGGATTCGAACGTGCGTGAGTCAATCATTTCGCGCAGATAGACGGTCTCGCGATTGGCATTTGGCAGTTCGATGCCAATGACGTTACGACCCGGAACCACAGCAACGCGTGCAGAGAGAGCCGACATCGAACGCGCAATATCATCAGCAAGTCCGATCACGCGGGACGACTTAACGCCGGGAGCTGGTTCAAACTCATAGAGCGTGACGACAGGGCCGGGACGAACATGAATGATTTCACCACGCACACCGAAGTCTTCCAGCACGCTTTCGAGCAAGCCAGCGCTACGCTCAAGCATTTCCTGCGTGATGACATTGCCATCAAGCGAAGGCGGTTCCTGCAGCAGATCACGCGGCGGAAATTCATAGTCGCCATGCATGACGACAGCTTCTGTCCGGGGGAGGGGCTGCGGCTGATAAAGAGCAATTGAAGGGGCTGTCTTCGCAGGAGCTTCAACCTTTGGCGTTTCTGCAACAGGTGCAGGAGCAACAACTTCCTCAACCACATGCTCTTCTGCTTCAGCGACAGTAAGCACGACTTCATCTTCCGTTGCTTCAGCAGCAACATCAGTGACGACTTCGACAGATGCCTGAGGCGCAGCCACTTCGATAGGCGGTCGAGGTGCTTCAATCTTCACTTCTGCAATGGGAGCAACAACTGGCTGTGGAGCTGGAGCAACCTGAACAGGCTGAGCGACTTCAGCAACCGGAGCAGGCTGTTCTACGACAGCGGCAGCTGCCTCCTGAGGCTTGCCCTTGTTCCACTCAACCGTGCGGAACTGTGCGATGATCGATTCAACAGTTGGCGCAGCACGTTTTGGCACCGCAACTTCTGCAACAACGGCAACAGGCTGAACTGGCGCTGTATCGAAATCAAAGCTTTCCCAAAAGGCAAAATCCGACAAATGTGCGAATGCCGAGATAGCTGCAGCTACATTCGCTACAGGCTCAACCTCAATCGATTGGGCAGCCAAAACAGGCACCACTTCTACAGGCTGGACTACGGTTTCGGCTGGTACGGTTGTCAGAACAGGCGGCACGGGTGCGACAGGTGTGCGAACCATATTCTGTGAAACGGACTGCTGAAGAGCTGCAACAGCCATTGGCTGAGCTTCTGCAACTTTTTCGATCTCGATCGGAGCATGATCAGCTTCCACTTCTGCAGGCTTCGCACGACCATTGATATCCGGCAGATCTTCACCGCGACGACGCACCAGATCAATCTCTGGCGTGCGGGTGAAACGTACATTCGCACCAAGCGAAAAATACGATTTCCACGTCCCGTCCGAATTTGGCGAATGCGCTCCCAACGGGTCGCGCTGCGGCTTCTGCTCTGGAGCAGACTCTGCACGATTTCCATCTGTATGGGGAAGATTTTCTCTCAAATTACGCATGATACCCGAACCATAGATATGTCGCCTGAATGAGCCTTAGTAATAAAAAATGAAGGTTAACAACCCCCTTCATAATTCACTCAAAACCGACAAATTTCTTTGGTCACATCAATCGATCCAGGGCATTAACTTGTAGAATAAAACCACATTTTATTATTAAATAACAATGCGATATAGATTTAAAATAATCTATTTTATTAAAACATCAGAAAACTTCTGCTCGGTTTACGAGCCGTGGGTGCTGTACTGCCACGGCTCTTTCATCAGACTCAGTGAGACTCGGAACTTTTAAGCCAATCCGCCAGGGAAATGCGGCGATTTCCGCCACGACCAACAAAGGTTTCAGCCGCACACATGGAATTCAGCACAGCCTCCTGTGTGGCCTCAGTTGCGGCCCGGAAAAGAATGTCGATACGATTCTCGTTCAGAGCCTTTAATGAAATCAGGTCGGATGCTTCATCGTGATCGAATGTTGCAGCCGTTGAAAAACCAATCGCAATATCGCCGCTGCCATTGCCCCAGAAAGCACCGAGGCGAGCCAATCCCGCACCACAACGTTTCGAAACACGCTTTAATTGCCGATGTTCGAGCGGCACATCGGTTGCGAGCACAAGGATGACCGAGCCTCTTTCCGGTTGCGCAATGGTCTTTGGCGATGGCCTGCGCCCATCCGGCAGAATCAGATCGCCAGTGCGCCCAAAATTCGTGAGCGCCAAAATGCCAAGGTGATAGGTTTCGCTATCCAGATCAAACCGACGAGATGCACTACCAACACCACCCTTGAAACCGAAGCATGTCATGCCGGTTCCTGCACCGACATTGCCCTGAAGGAAATGATTGCTGGCATTTCCAAGTGCTAGCCGCGCATGATCCTCAGTTATCGCCAAAGCCTGAATATCATTGAATGGCCCATCATTACACTCGAGAACAACGGGATTGACGGTTGCGGTCGTCCTGCCGATATCAGGATTTGCGGCAATTGCTTCGCGAATAAGGGTATTAGCGCAAGTTCCGATGCCAAACGTGTTGGTGAGCAGAATAGGGGTCTCGATAGTGCCCAATTCCTCCACCTGCATCAGACCGATGCTTTTGCCAAAGCCGTTGATGATATCGCAGGCGCCCAGAACTTTCTGCCGATAGAGATTGCCGCTGTGAGGCATGATGGCCGTGACGCCGGTATTGATGTCGCCGTCTTTAACTGTGTGATGCCCCACCAGAACACCGGGAACATCGGTGATATCGTTCTTTTCGCCTGTTGGCATTGTTCCACAAACGATACCAAAATCTCTTGCCGTATAGGCC
Source organism: Brucella sp. (assembly GCF_032066345.1). Classification (NCBI taxonomy): domain Bacteria; kingdom Pseudomonadati; phylum Pseudomonadota; class Alphaproteobacteria; order Hyphomicrobiales; family Brucellaceae; genus Brucella; species Brucella sp. The sequence continues at coordinate 52,196 of NZ_DAMBKZ010000021.1, read as the reverse complement.
ATGCTCTCACCCCACCTCAATATATCAACAGTCCTAGACGTTTTTGAGATCGCGCGAAACTCACAAACAGACATTGAGGCGTGACCAGAAAACCGCACGTTCAAGATACTTATGCTCATTTTAAGCAAAAGTGTCTCATTTCGATCAAATCACGATTGACAGACGAGGCTGAGAGGCGCAGCAAAAGCACCGTAGAATTTCGGCCGGAAAGAGGGGATCATCGCGGCATGAAAGTTACTATCGAACAAACGCTCGATCAGGCCGGAGCCGGCCCCTTCCAGCGGAATCTTCTGGGTGTATTCGGACTTGTATGGGCTGCAGATGCCATGCAGGTGCTGGCGGTAGGTTTCACCGCAGCCTCAATCGCCGCAACTTTCGGCCTCACCGTTCCACAGGCATTGCAGACTGGTACGCTGTTCTTCTTCGGAATGTTGATTGGCGCAGCACTGTTTGGCAGGCTTGCCGACAAATATGGTCGCCGCCGCGTTCTTCTCATTACAGTTGCATGTGATGCAGTGTTTGGCTTGCTGTCTGCTTTCTCGCCGAACTTTGCTATTCTTCTCGGCCTTCGCTTTCTGACCGGTATTGCGGTCGGCGGAACCTTGCCCGTTGATTATGCAATGATGGCTGAATTTCTGCCATCCAAGAATCGTGGCCGCTGGCTGGTTATGCTCGAAGGTTTCTGGGCTGTTGGCACAGTGATCATTGCGCTTGCTGCGTGGGCCGCAAGCCTTGCAGGCGTGGCCGATGCGTGGCGCTACATTTTCGTCGTTACCGCCGCGCCGGCTTTGATCGGCATCTGGCTGCGTATCTGGATTCCTGAATCCCCGATGCATTTGCTCAAAACCGGCCAGACGCAAGAAGCAAAAAGCGTGATGAATCGCGTTCTACGCCGTAACGGCAAGCCGGAGCTGCCGCCAAAGGCTGTTCTTGATGCACCGCTTCTGGTGACAAACGAAAAACTTCTTTCGCCAAATCTGCGTCAGCGCACGCTGACCACGCTGGCGATATGGTTCCTTGTTTCTGTATCCTATTACGGCATCTTCACATGGATTCCGGCCAAGCTTGCGAGTGATGGCTTTGGCTTCGTGCGCGGCTATGGCTTCCTGGTGGTCGTTGCACTGGCACAGCTGCCCGGTTATGCGCTGGCCGCATATGGCGTCGAGGCTTGGGGCCGTCGTAAAACGCTGATCGGCTTCCTGTTCATCAGTGCCGCTGCCTGCGCGCTTTTCACTGTCGCGGGAAGCTCTGCTCTGGTTGGCGCATCGATCCTTATCATGAGCTTCGCTCTGCTCGGCACATGGGGCGCGCTTTATGCGTTTACGCCGGAGCTTTATCCGACAGCATTGCGTGCAAGCGGTATGGGCGCGGCCGGCGCTATGGCACGCCTTGGCGGATTGCTTGCACCTTCGGCGTTGGCGATTGTCGTCACACAGAGCTTCAATACGGCTGTTGCAATGTTTGCAGGCCTGCTGGCGCTTGCGGGAATAATCGCCTTCTTCATCAATGTGGAAACGCGAGATAAGGCGCTCAACTGATAAAAAAGCGCCCGGGTTTCTGGTTTGAAATCCGGGCGCCTTTAGTTTAAATTACTTTATTAATTAATACTATCTAACCATTGTATTTTATAGTTTTTATATGCTTCATTAGCTGGATTGAAGATACGTTCAACCATTGCCGGAACCGCAGCTCCGGCAAGTAAAGCAGCCCCCATCGCAGTCCCTGTCGTCCCTGAAACAGCAATCACATCTCGACCAGCGAAACCTGCCAGAGCATGAAGATAGATGCTGTTTGCCGCGAATGGACCTTCGACGATTATCGGACCATCAGCACCCAGAAGCTCAAGGCAACTTTGCGTCATCAGTGCTGCATAAAGGCAGGAGGCTACATAACGCTCCGCTGAGCTTGCATCTTCGGCGTTTAACCAGCGTAGCGAAGTATCCGGATACGGCCCGCAACCCGGCACAGCAGAAGGTAAAGCCATGATGCCGTGTGCCAATACCTGATCCAGAACGCGTTCATGCTCTTCTTCGCTCGGGGGCACCAGATCTGCAGTCATCATGTCGAATTCGCGTCCGCCCATATAGCGGGCAGAGGGAACAGCGCGACCATAGGCATCGACATTGGCGAGCGTATCGCGTTTCGGATCAAGCCCTTCGAGATCACCGCCAACCGCAAAACTCACAACCCATGTACCCGTCGAGACAACCGAAAAGGGCGGCTTGCGATCCATGAGATGCGCAAGCAGGGAAGCGTTTGAATCATGGATGCCGCAATAAACCGGAACCGGAGCTACGAGGCCGATTTCCTGCGCGAGTTCGGGCAGCAGATTATCCAGCGCATCGAATGCCGATCGCAGCGGCGGAAACTTGCCCTCAAGGTCAAGGCTTTCGACCAGCGACGAATAAGTACCGCTTTTCGGCAGCCAAAGATCCGTATGGCATCCGAGAGATGTCAGCTCGACCGCAGGAACCCCGGTCAACCTATAGGCCCAATATTGCGGATAGGTCACGACCAGCGCCGTTTCGGCAAACTGATCAGGAAAAACTGTCTTCAGGTAATGAAGCTGTGCGCCGACATTGAGCCCCAGCGAAAGTGTTGGCGAATAAGTCAGCGCGAAGTCCGGCTTGATGCGCGCATAGGCTTCGCGAGTTTCAGCGCCATAATCATGCTCGTAATCAAGCATGGGCATGGCAAGCTCGCCATCCTTGTCGAGCAATACTGCACTCGCGCCATGGGTTGTAATCGAAATAGCGTCAAAGCCCGGGGCTTTTGCAAACTCGGTAAGGCTTTTCAGGAAAAAGCCCCATAGCGTCTCCAGATCATAATGCGGATAGGGACCATCGTGCAGCACTGTGTTTGGGATGCGCCGCACGGCAATCTCTTCACCGCTTACAGCATCAAGCAGAACGGTCTTGGCATTGGTTTTGCCGACATCGAGAATGGCAATATGCTTCATGGCATATGAAAGACAGGTTTGAGGTCGATGGAAATCGGCGAATTATCGGCATTCGTTTCCATGATGTCGGCCATATGCGCCCACCATTTCTTCATGACCGGATGATCTGGCAGCGCTGCCATATCATGCGTCATGGTTCGGGTAAGCGTGCCGAAAAGGATATGTGTGTCTTCATCCAGCCATATCGAATAATCAGACACTCCGGATTGCTGCAGCAGATCGATAAGCTCGGGCCAGATTTCATCATGACGGCGCCGGTATTCTGCTTCCTGACCGGGATGAAGCTTCATACGGAAAGCATAGCGTTCACTGGTCATGACTTTTGCCTCGCTTTGAATTTGCGCCCGAGGATTGGCAGCGAGATCGTGATAATCAGCAAAAGCCCAATGAAGATCGACATGACAATGCCCGGCACATTGAGAAGGCCGAGACCGAAGGTCACAAGCCCCATCACAAAAGCCGCGATTACAACGCCGATGATGCTGCCTGCGCCACCGAGGATCGACACACCACCGAGCACAACCATCGTGATGATTTCAAGTTCCCAGCCCTGTGCAATGGATGGCCGGGTGGAGCCAAGGCGTGAGGTGAGGCACACGGCAGCTATGCCACTCATCAGTCCCGTCAGGATGAACAACGTAAACTTCATGCGTTCGACAGGGATGCCCGAAAAGCGCGAAGCAAACTCATTATTGCCGATGGCATAAATGCGTCGTCCGAAAGTGGTGGCATGCAGCAGTATGCCGAAAATCAGTGCGAAAGCGATGAACAGCACAAATTCAAACGAGAAAACCCAGACGACATAGCCCTGTCCGAAATAAGCGAAGCTTTCCGGATAACCACCATAGGCTTTGTCGCCGAGCACAATATAGGAAATGCCACGAAACAGACTCATCGTACCGATGGTGACAACGATGGACGGAAGCTTAAGTCCGGCCACGAGCCCGCCATTGATCGCCCCGCAAACAAGACCTGTACCGATACCGATCAACACGAGACCGGGCGTGCCTATACCCATCTGTGCTGCGGCCCCCATGGCGGTCGATGCTAAAGCAATGATCGCAGCGACCGACAGGTCGATCTCGCCGGAGATGATGAGCAACGTCATTGCAAAGGCAATGAGCGCTTTTTCAGTGAAATTGAACGTTGCGTCTGAAAGGTTCCAGGCATTGAGGAAATATGGCGAGGCAAATGAATTGGCGATGAAAATCGCAATCGCTACGCCAAGCAACAACATTTCCCAACTGGCAAACAGCCGCGTGTAGGACGTTCCCAGCCGATCCGGGATATGACGGCGTTCCGTTATCTCGCTCACGCTGCTGGCTCCTCATAAGTCTTTGCGGCCTTGTCGCGCAGAATGATACGTCCGCCGCGTTTCTCCTGTCGGGCATTGAAGATCACGGCTGCGATGATAACCGCGCCGGAAATCGCCATTTGCCAGAAGGGTGAGATGTTGATGACGGGCAGGGCGTTTTTGATGACGCCGAGAAACAGCGCCCCCAGCACTGCGCCAAAGGCAGTGCCAATGCCGCCGATGATTGAAATCCCGCCGATCACGCAGGCAGCGACGCTATCGAGTTCAAATCCGTTGGCGATATCGACATAAGCAACCGCATAGCGTGAAACCCAGAGATAACCGCATAATCCTGCCAACGAGCCGGACAGTACAAAGGCGAAGAAGCGCGTACGGCCCACATCGATACCGGCATAGACCGCAGCCGTTGGATTGCCACCTGATGCATAAAGTGCTCGGCCAAAGAAGCTGCGAGTGAGCAACACATAGATGAGGCCGATGATGAGCAGTGCCGTCCAGCCAAGGAGCGGAAGCCCCAGAAACACCGTGCGGGGCGTGTTAAGAAACGGCCCGGTCATCTGATGAGCATTGACCCAGCCACCACCTGACAGAACAAAGGCCATGCCGCGATAGATGGTCAGTGTGCCAAGTGTGACCACAATAGCTGGAATATCCAGCTTCCAAACCAGAATGCCATTGAGCGCACCCAGAATGGCACCAATACCCACGGCTGCAACAATCAGCACGACCAGCGGTATTTCAGGGTAGGCGGCATTGAGCATCGCCACCGCCATGCCGGTAAATGCCAGATTGGCCGCGACCGAAAGATCGATGGACTTTGTCAGGATCACCGACATCTGACCCAGAGCCAGAATAATCAGGATCGACGTGTCGTTGAAAATGTTCGCGAGATTGCGTGGCGAGCTAAAGCCCGGCGCACGCATTGAGAACAGCCCGATCATGATCGCAATGATGACAAGAAGCAGGAGTTCGCGCTGTTTGAGAAGCTGTTTCATATCTTACTCCGCATTCTCACCGGCATTTCCAGTGGCCGCACGCACCAGAACTTCGGCATCAAGATCGGCACGATCAAAAATGCCTTCCACCAGCCCTTCGCGCATCACCATGACGCGATCCGACATGCCTATAATTTCGGGTAGCTCGGACGAGATCATGATGATGCTCAGTCCTTCCGCAGCTAATTCGCTGATAAATTCATGCACAGCGGCTTTCGAGCCAATGTCGATGCCTTTGGTCGGTTCATCGAGAATGATGACCTTTGGATGGGTCGCGAGCCATTTACCGATAACCACCTTCTGCTGATTGCCACCGGAAAGCGTTCCCACCGGCACTGAAAGTGCGGCGGCGCGCAAATCAAACCGCTCGGCATATTTGCGTGCGAGCTTGAATTCTTCCGCCATGCGCAGAAACCCGCGCCGCGATGTACGCGTCAGTGAAGGGAGCGATACATTCTGAAAAATCGGCATTTGCAAAACCGCGCCATGCCGTCCGCGCTCTTCTGGCACATAGACAATGCCTTGAGCAATTGCATCGCCCGAGCGGCGGATTTTGATTTCCTTGCCTTCCAGCACAACTTGACCGGATGAGGGCGTCGTCATGCCAAACAGCGATTGCGCGAACTCAGAACGACCAGCGCCCACCAGACCATAGACACCGAGGATTTCACCGCGCCGCAGTTCAAAGGATATATCGCGGAACTCGGTCGGATGAGAATAGTTCGTAACCTTCAGCACCGTGTCGCCAAGCGCAACATCCTGCTTGGGAAAAGCCTTTTCCACCGAACGTCCAACCATCAGCCGGACAATTTCGCGTTCATTCATCTCCGACAATAGTCCGCGCCCGACCGCACAACCATCGCGGAAAACCGCATACCGATCCGCTATCTCATAGACTTCATCGAATTTGTGGCTAATGAACAGGATTGCTTTGCCCTGTGATTTCAATCGCTCGACGATGCGGAAAAGATCATCGACTTCCTTGCGCGACAGAGCTGCTGTCGGCTCATCCATGATGACGACGCGGGAATCCACCGAAAGCGCACGCGCAATCGCCACCAGATGCCGCTGCGCGATGGAAAGTTCTCGTAGCTTGATACGAGCATCAACCGTGATTTCCAGCGAAGAGAGCAGAGCCTGTGCCCGTGCAAAAACTGCCGCCCAATTGACGAAGCCAAGCTTCGTGCGGGGCGCATGGCCGAGATAGATATTCTCGCCAACGGATAATTCATCGAAAAGCACTGTTTCCTGATGAATGGCGGTTACACCGGCGTCGGTCGCATCCTGCGCAGTCGAAAAATGAACCGGCTGACCATCAATCAGAATTTCGCCTTCGTCCGGGTGATAAATTCCCGTCAGAATCTTGACGAGCGTCGACTTGCCCGCTCCGTTTTCGCCGATCAGTGCTGTTACCTGGCCTGGATAGAGCGCGATATTGACGTTATCGAGCGCTCGCACTCCGGGAAATGTCTTGGCAATGCCGCGCATTTCCAGCAAAGGCGTATCCGGATGGCTGGCAGGCAACACCGATTGCCCGCTTTTCTGCAAAGCTGCATTCATCAGAAATACCTGAATTCAATTCGGAAAATGATGGCGGTGCAAGATTATCCCTCGCACCGCCAGCCTCGGTCTTAAAATTAAAAGACCTTGGAGAATTCGTCGATGTTCGATGCGTCATAGACAAATGGATCGCTCATCGCGGCTTCGCCGTTTTCGCCGATCTTGATCTTGCCCATGCGACCGGCTTCGATTTCCGAGCCCGGCTTGCCGTCTGCATCACCCTTTACAAGATGGTAGGCAATCTGCGTTGCAGAATAACCCAGATCGATCGGGTTCCAGATCGCGAATTCCTTGGTTGCACCCGACTTGATGGCGCCTGCCATTTCAGACGGTAGGCCAAGGCCGGTTACATATACATCGCCGATTTTGCCCGCGTCTTTGACAGCCTGCGAGGCAGCAAGCACGCCAACCGTGGTTGGAGCAACAATTACCTTCACATCAGGATTGGAAGTGAGGAGGCCCTGCGCTTCACGGTAGCTTTTGTCGGCAAGGTCATCACCGTAAACGGTGGTGACGAGATTAAGGCCCGGAAAATCCTTGAGCTGCTTCTTCATCTCGTCAATCCAGATATTCTGGTTGGTCGAGGTGGTCGTTGCCGAAAGAATCGCGAAATCACCCTTACCATCTGGCAAATGATGCGCTGCGAGCGTGAGGCACATTTTGCCGATCAGATCGTTCGATGATGGATTGAGATGGACGATGCGGCCTTCAGGCGCGACACCGGAATCCCACGAGATAACCTTGATACCGCGCTGCGCAGCCTTCTTGAGTGCTGGAACAACCGCATCCGGATCGTTTGCAGAGATTGCAATGGCATCCACGCCTTGCGCAATCAGCGAATTGATGACTTCAATCTGACCTTCGGCAGTCGTTGTCGTTGGGCCAGTATAGATGACTTCAACGCCACCCAGTTCCTTGGCAGCTTCCTGTGCGCCCTTATTGGCCGCTTCAAAAAAGCCATTGCCCAACGATTTCGCAACGAGTGCGATTTTCATGTCGGCAGCCTGTGCGGCATTCGCCATGAAAGCAACAGCCAGCGCTGTGCTCAATGCCAGTTTCTTGAAAAGTTTCATGTCCCATTCCTCCCGATTAAGAACATTCATATGTTTGGTTACAGCTTAGGCAACTTCTGTGGCTTCCCCCCGTTCGTCACCCTTGCCAGCATTTGCAGAGACCTGCGCTACGATGAGCTTGATGCCCGCATTCTCCACCATTCGCCGCGCATCATCCGAAATGCCTTCATCGGTGATCAGCGTGCTGACCCGATCAAGAGGGCAGAGGATAAGGCTTGAGCGACGTGTGAATTTCGATGAATCGACCATCAGGACAATTTCGTCCGCCTGGCCCATGAGTTTCTGCTCGCTCTGGATAATCAGGGCGTCAGCTTCCATCACGCCGAGAGGGCTGACACCCTGACAGCCCATGAACATGCGGCGTCCGTAGAAGTTACGGATCACATCATTATCGAATGGCGACAGAATAAGGCTCTGATCACGATAGATCGCGCCTCCCGGCACAATGACCGTGCTTTTTGACTGGCGCAAAAGGTGTTCAGCGATGGCAAAGGAATTGGTCAGCACCTGCAGACGACGCGCCGCGAGATAATGCACCATCTGGAAAGTCGTAGAACCACCGTTGATGATGATGCTGTCGCCTTCTTCGCAAAGCGAAACAGCTTCGCGAGCAATCGCGCGCTTGCAATCCGTGTTTTCCGATTCCGAAACCTTGAAAGGTCGGCCTGCAAGGCTGCCGAACTGCGGGGGATGTATAGCCTCCGCGCCGCCGCGAACCCGCTTGATACGGCCCTGCATGTGAAGCGATGCAATGTCGCGCCGAAGGGTCGCTTCCGACGCCTCCGTCAATTCCACCAGATCCTGAATGGTGATCACCGGCTTTTCCTGAACAGCACTCAGGATAATACGGTGGCGCTCTCTTTCGTGCATGGCTCCTCCTTTTTCTTGTATCGAACACAAATGCGGGCAGTGTCAATCATAAACAATCATCATAGTGCACAAAAATAACATATATGATTATTTATGATCGTTTTTGATTGACAATAATTTGCACAATACGCCATATCTTTTCCCAACATGATCGTTTGTGCGTGAAAAAGAAAGCACGCATTCCGGTCTTCACCATAAAACGGGAGGATGAAATGGTGGCCCAAAGCAGGCTCTTGGATAATCGCTGGGATGACGCCAAAGCGGCAACGTTGGATGAGCCAGGCAAGCTGCTTTATCGTTCAAACCTGCTCGGTTCCGATAAGCGCATCACCAATTATGGTGGCGGGAATACATCGGCAAAAGTACAGGAAATCGATCCGCTGACCGGCGAACAGGTTCCAGTACTCTGGGTCAAGGGCTCGGGCGGCGATGTCGGCACCATTAAGCTCGACGGCTTTGCTACGCTTTATCAGGACAAGCTCGACGCGCTGAAAGGCATCTATAAGGGCGTTGAAGACGAAGACCGTATGGTCGGCTTTCTTCCGCACTGCACATTCAATCTCAATCCCCGTGCCGCTTCCATCGATACGCCGTTGCATGGTTTTGTGCCATTCACCCATGTTGATCACATGCATCCTGATGCGATCATCGCAATTGCCGCATCAAAGAACTCACGCGAGCTGACTGCCGAGATTTTTGGCGATGAAATTGGCTGGCTGCCATGGCGTCGTCCGGGCTTCCAGCTTGGTCTCGACCTCGAATCCTTTGTGAAGTCAAACCCAAACGCAAAGGGCGTAGTCCTTGAAAGTCATGGTCTTTTTACCTGGGCCAATGACGCTAAGGACTGCTATGAACTGACGCTTGCGATTATTAACAAGGCTATCGAATGGCTTGATAAGAAGGGTGAAGGCAAGGCCGCTTTTGGCGGTTCCGTGACCCAAAGCCTGGATGTTTCGGAACGCCGTGCAATTGCTGCGCGTCTCATGCCAGAGATACGCGGGTTGATCGGAAAGGAAGAGCGCAAGCTTGGCCATTTCGATGATCAGGATGCGGTTCTGCAATTCGTAAATTCAAAAGAACTAGAGCCACTCGCACGCCTTGGCACATCTTGCCCGGATCACTTCCTGCGCACGAAAATTCGCCCGCTTGTGGTCGACTTCGATCCCGCGAAACCGGATGTTGATGGTGTCGTTGCTGGCCTTGAAGCTTCACTCGAAGCCTATCGCGCTGATTACACGCGCTATTATGAGAGCTGCAAGCACGACAATTCGCCGAAAATGCGCGATCCCAACCCGGTCATTTTCCTGATCCCCGGCGTCGGCATGTTGTCTTTTGCGCGCGACAAAGCGACAGCGCGTATTGCTGGTGAGTTCTACGTCAATGCGATCAATGTTATGCGCGGAGCATCATCCGTTTCTGAATATCAGGGGCTGCCCGAACAGGAAGCCTTCGATATTGAATATTGGCTGCTTGAAGAAGCCAAACTCCAGCGTATGCCGAGGCCTAAAAGCCTGGCCGGGCGCATTGCGTTGATTACCGGCGGTGCAGGTGGCATCGGCTATGCCACCGCTGAACGTCTGGCAGGTGAGGGCGCTTGCGTGGTTCTGGCAGATATCGACGCAGAATCGCTCAAAACCGCTCACGCCAATCTCGCCAAGCGTTTTGGCTCCGATCAGGTTCGCAGCGTCGAGCTGAACGTCACCAATGAGGGTGCCGTCATCAATGCTTTCACAGAGGCAAGTGTTGAACTTGGCGGCATAGATATACTGGTTTCAAATGCTGGTATTGCATCGTCTGCTTCGGTCGAAAATACCGAGCTTTCGATGTGGAACCGAAATATCGACATACTTGCTACAGGATATTTTCTTGTTTCTCGTGAGGCATTCCGGCTTTTCCGGCGTCAAAAACTTGGCGGAAACGTGGTTTTCGTTGCTTCCAAGAATGGGCTCGCCGCTTCGCCGGGCGCATCCGCCTATTGCACGGCAAAGGCTGCGGAAATCCATCTGGCGCGTTGTCTTGCCCTTGAAGGTGCCGAAGCTGGTATTCGTGTGAACGTGGTCAACCCGGATGCTGTGCTGCGTGGTTCGAAAATCTGGGACGGCGAATGGCGCGAACAGCGTGCAGCGTCATCGAAGATTGATGTGACGGAACTGGAAGAACATTATCGCAAGCGCTCGCTGCTCAAGCTCAATGTACTGCCGGAAGATATTGCTGAAGCGATCTACTTCCTTTCAAGCGATGCGTCAGCCAAGTCCACCGGAAACATCATCAATGTTGACGCCGGAAACCAGCAGAGCTTCCCGCGCTGATTACTCAGAAGGCAGGTAAAGCGATCTTGCCTTCCTGCCTTTTATCCAAGAAATTGAGGACATTCTGGGAGGAACCATGTCCGAACAACGTATTGCAGCCGATTTCATCGCTGAGCACAATTCCGGCTTTGAGAATGCACAGAAGAGCGACTATCAGGCTCTTGGCGAACAACTTGCTCGCCGCGGCATTGAAATTGAAAAAATCACTCAGAAAGTTGCAAAATATTTTGTCGCTGTACCCTCTTGGGGGACAGGAACGGGCGGTACACGCTTTGGCCGTTTCCCCGGTCGCGGTGAGCCGCGCGGGATTTTCGACAAACTCGACGACTGCTCGGTCATCAACGAACTTTCACGCGCAACGCCGAATGTTTCGCTGCATATTCCGTGGGATAAGGCTGATCCGAAAAAACTGAAAGCCCATGCGGAAGCACTCGGCCTTGGTTTTGACGCGATGAATTCCAACACGTTCTCGGATTCGGCTGATCAGCAGCATTCCTATAAATATGGCTCGCTTACCCATGTCGATCCGGCCGTGCGTGCTCAGGCTGTTGAACATAATATTGAGTGCATTGAGATCGGAAATGCCATTGGTTCCAAAGCTCTGACCGTCTGGCTCAGCGATGGTTCAAACTTCCCCGGCCAGCAGAATTTCACCCGTTCATTCGAGCGTTATCTGCATTCGATGGGTGAAATCTATAAAGCACTTCCGGATGACTGGCGGCTGTTCTCTGAACACAAAATGTATGAGCCAGCCTTCTATTCGACAGTCGTTCAGGATTGGGGCACGAATTACCTTATAGCCTCGACGCTTGGTCCAAAGGCGCAATGTCTGGTCGATCTTGGCCACCATGCACCAAACACCAACATTGAAATGATCGTGGCGCGGTTGATCCAGTTCGGAAAGCTCGGTGGCTTCCATTTCAATGACAGCAAATATGGTGACGACGATCTCGATGCGGGATCGATTGATCCATACCGCCTGTTCCTCGTTTTCAACGAGCTGGTCGATGCAGATTATCGCGGTGTAAAGGATTTCCATCCTGAACATATGATCGATCAGTCGCATAATGTGACCGACCCGATTGAAAGCCTGATTTCGTCTGCCAATGAAATCCGCCGTGCTTATGCGCAGGCGTTGTTGGTGGATCGGGAAGCGCTGGAAACCTATCAGCAGGAAAACGATGCCCTGATGGCATCCGATACGTTGAAGCGCGCTTATCGTATCGACGTCGAGCCAATTCTGGCAGAAGCGCGTCGTCGTACCGGCGGAGCAATCGAGCCGATTGCGGCTTATCGGGCCAGCGGCTATCGCGAAAAGGTCGCGAAAGAACGCCCTGAAAGCAAAAGCGACGGCGGTGCGTTCAACTAGAGCGCGTTCGATCTGAATATTCGTTTTAACGCGCATCCCGAAAACCGTTTCACCCTTTTCGGGATGCGCTCTAAATTATGTAGCGGAAAAGATGCGCGTTCCAAATGAATGCAGAGAGTTAAAGACAACCCGCATCTAATTGTAGTTATTTAGCTTTTCTGAATGTAAGATTATAGCGATTTCGACCAAGCTGCGGATATTCTCCATCCTTCAATGGCAGAATGCCATGATAGAAGAGTCGGGATGGTCCACCCCAAACGACCACATCGCCGTGGTGCAGCACGAATTTGCGTACCGGGTCACTGCGCTGCAATCCGCCGAATTGAAATGTCGCGGGCAGCCCCAGCGACACAGAGACAATCGGATTTTTGAAATCCTTCTCGTCCTTATCCTGATGCAAAGACATTTTTGCGCCGGGTTCATACCGATTGATGAGACAGGCATCCGGTAAGAAATCAGGATAACCAGCTTCGTCCGCAGCACTTTCTGCAAGATCGCGAAATGCCCCCGGCATTGAAGGCCACGGCCTTTCCGTTTCAGGATCAACCGCGCTGTAACGATAGCCCTTCCGGTCCGTCACCCAGCCAAAAGACCCGCAATTGGTCATAGCAACCGACATGCGAAATCCGCCTGGCGTCGTCATATTCCGAAAAGGTGCATCATTCTCAACATCTTGCATGGCGTTGAGAATTTCGGCTTCGTTTGCGAGCGCAAATCCCCGCAAAAGAACGGCGCCGTCGGCAAGCTTTTCTCGAGTTTCAAGCTGGGAAAACAGATCAATCATAAGGTCATTCTAACACAAAGCCGCACAAGAACTTCCCGAAAATTGCTTTCGTATTATCGCCTCTCTTGACAAAGTCGAAGACTCGTAACATATAAAGTTACATGAAAAAAGATAGCAAACTTTCGGGCGTCCTTCACGTCCTCCTTCACATGGCTGAGTATAAAAAGCCCGTGACCTCCGAAGTCCTCGCAAAAGCGATGGGCACCAATCCCGTTGTCGTGCGTCGCGTCATGAGTGGTCTGCGAGAGCAGGGCTATGTGCGCTCCGAAAAGGGTCATGGCGGCGGATGGGAGATCGCTTGCGATCTTAGCAAAGTCACGCTGCATGACATTTACAACGCCATAGGCAAACCGTCGCTGCTTGCAATGAGCAATCGCACAGAAATGCCGGGTTGCCTCGTCGAGCAGGCCGTCAACGCATCGCTTAACAAAGCATTCAGCGATGCAGAAGAGCTTTTATTGAAACGTTTTGGCGAAGTGACACTCGCCATGTTGAGCGCGGATTTTCATCAGCGCGCGATTGAACGCGGCGCAACTTTCGACTTGGAGACAGCCCATGACGCATCATGATGTGCTAATTATCGGTGGCAGCTTTGCCGGACTTTCGGCGGCGACCTATGTGGCGCGCGGCAGACGCTCGGTTCGCGTGATCGATGCAGGCAAGCCACGCAACCGCTTTGCCGAACATTCACATGGTTTCTTCGCTCAGGATGGAAGCAACCCGGCAGCGATGCTCGAAACGGCAAAAGAGCAGGTTAAAGCCTATCCGACGGTAAGAGTAACGGAGGGGAAAGCCGTAAACGGAACCGGGCAGATTGATGACTTCTCGATTGAACTGGATACAGGCGAAGTCGTCAGTGGGCGCAGACTGATCTTTGCCTTCGGCATTTCTGACGTTTTGCCAGATTTACCGGGGTTGGCTGAACGCTGGGGCAAATCGGTTATTCATTGCCCTTATTGCCATGGCTACGAGTTCAGCGGCAAAAAACTCGGCGTATTGAACCTTTCGCCGATGTCGTCTCATCAAGCCATGCTTATCTCCGAATGGGGACCGACCACATTCTATCTGAATGGCGGTGAAGAGCCTGATGCTGTAACTTTGGCAGAACTCGAAAAGCGTGGCGTCACTATTGAAGCAAAACCAGTCGCAGGCATAAGAGGTGAGAGAACATCCATCTCCGAGATCGAACTTGCTGACGGTCGCCTGTTGCAAGCTGACGCATTATTCATTGGACCGTCCAACCGCCTGAACAGCCCGCTCGCTGAGCAACTCGGCTGCACATTGGAAGACATGCCGCTTGGAAAAGCCATCAAAACTGATGAGATGAAAGCGACAAGTATTCAGGGTATCTATGCCGCCGGCGACATATCAAGGGGCGCACATAGTGTTGCATGGTCCGTTGCGGATGGTGTTTCCGCTGGCGTTTCCGCCCATCGGTCTTTGGTATTTTAGATTTATATCATTTTATAAGAAAACGGGGCCAAGGCCCCGTTTTTATTTAATTTATTCGTTTGTACCAAACCGCTCTTCGCTCAGCGCTGCGGCCATGAGAGCCTTCGTATAATCCTCATAGGGGTTATCGAAAACCTGTTCCGTATCGCCTTGCTCGACAATCTTTCCGTTCTTCATAACAATCACATAGTCGGACACGGCACGTACCACCGCCATGTCGTGACTAATGAAGAGATAGGAAAGCCCGTGTTCCTTCTGCAGATCACGCAAGAGCGTAACGATCTGCTTTTGTACGGAACGATCCAGCGCACTGGTCGGCTCATCAAGCACGATCACCTTTGGTTTCAGGATCATTGTGCGTGCGATGGCGATACGCTGACGCTGGCCACCTGAGAACTCGTGCGGGTAGCGATTACGCATTGCCGGGTCCATGCCGACTTCGCGGAGCGCTTCCTGCGCGCGACGATCCCGTTCCTTTGCCGAAAGGTTCGGCTCATGGATAAGCAGACCTTCGGTGATGATCCGGCCGACGGTCATACGCGGGCTAAGCGATCCGAACGGATCCTGAAACACCAGCTGAAGCTCACGGCGCTTGGGCCGCATGGCCTGCGATTCCGTCGGCAACTCTTTGCCCAGATAAGCAATCCGACCTTCTGACGGAAGAAGGCGCAGGATCGCACGGCCAAGCGTCGATTTACCTGAACCGGATTCACCGACAATCCCGATGGTCTGGCCTTCTTTCAAGGTCAGAGAGACATCATTTACCGCCGTCATGTAGGTAGCGGCACCAAGCCAGGGCTTATTGATAAGGAAGTTCACCTTCACATTATCAGCACGGATAAGGACCGGCGCTTCTGCAGACGGAGACAGCTTTTCCCCTTCCGGTTCAGCATCAAGCAGCATCTTCGTATAGGGATGCTCTGGTTCGGTAAAAAGCTTTTCCGTCTCGTTGGTTTCCACCACTTCACCCGAACGCATAACATAGACGCGGTCGGCAAAACGGCGCACGATACCAAGATCATGGGTAATGAACACAACCGCCATCCCCAGCCGCTGCTGAAGATCAGCCAGCAGGTCGAGAATTTGCGCCTGAATGGTGACATCCAGAGCGGTTGTCGGCTCATCGGCAATGAGAATATCCGGCTCATTAGCGAGCGCCATGGCAATCATCACCCGCTGGCGCTGCCCACCTGAAAGCTCGTAAGGGTAGCTATCGATGCGGCGTTCCGGTTCAGGAATGCCGACCAGCTTCAGCAATTCCAGAATACGTGGCCGTGCCTGCTTCTTGCTCAATCCGCGGTGATAGCGCAGAGGTTCTGCCAGCTGATCGCCAATCCGATAAAGTGGATCAAGCGATGTCATCGGCTCCTGAAAGATCATGGTGATCTTAGCACCACGGATTTTGTTCAGCGCCTTATCGGACATGCCGATAAGATCCTGACCGCGATAAAGCGCCTGTCCGGTGGCTTTACCGTTTTGCGCCAGCAATCCCATCATCGCCATGGTGGTCTGGCTTTTGCCAGAACCGGATTCACCAACGATTGCGATTGTTTCACCAGCTTTGACATCGAGATTGATGCCGCGCACAGCATCAACGGGACCGTCATGCGTGTCGAAAGTGACGCGAAGATCGCGAACGCTCAGAATATTTTCTTTTGTCATCTCAGCGATCCTTCGGGTCAAGACTGTCGCGCAGACCGTCGCCAAGGAAGTTCAGCGCAAACAGGATGATGGTGAGGGTTGCGGCAGGCCAGATCAATTGCCAGCTTGCGCCGCGCATGTTCTGAGCGCCTTCCGAGATGAGGAGGCCGAGCGAGGTGAGGGGATCCTGCACGCCCAGGCCAAGGAACGAAAGCAGGCTTTCAAGCAGAATGGCCTTTGGCACCAGAAGCGTCACAAAGACAATAACCGGCCCCAAAGCATTCGGGATAATATGGCGGGTGATGACGCCGCGACGGGTTGCGCCGAGCGCTTCTGCCGCCTGCACAAACTCTTGCCGTTTGAGGCTCAATGTTTGTCCACGCACGATGCGCGCCATATCCAGCCATTCGGTTGCACCAATGGCAATGAAGATAATGAAGATCGACCTCCCGAAGAAGACGAGCATCAATATGACGAAAAAGATGAAGGGCAGGGAATAGAGAATATCAACAAGCCGCATCATGATGTTGTCGGCACGGCCACCGAGATAGCCCGAAATAGCACCATAGCCAACGCCAAGTACCAGAGCCATGGCTGAAGCCAGCAGGCCGATTGCCAGCGACATGCGCACACCGATGAAGATGCGGGTCATGAGATCGCGGCCAAGATTATCTGTACCGAGCACAAAATAGTTGCGCGAGACATTCAATGTCAGCTTGCCACTCAAACCATCAGCAGCAAGTTCGATCTTAGGATTACTGAAAAGGTCCGAGCGCTGGAAGTAGCGAAGAACGCGCTCATCGGTCGGGCGTTGCGCAGTGAAGTCGATGACCACATTGCTTCCGGTCAGTTCTGGCTCAGCTGATGTCGTGAGGCGAGCACGAGCCAATTCACGTTCCAGTCCCGGCATGATCGTGTCGGCACGCGGATAGGCTTCCAGACTTGGCGCCACGCGAACAAACTGCGGATAGATCTTGTCATAGGGATGCGGGCTAAGCATCGGCCCGAAGATACCGACAAGTGCAAGCACGATCAGCACGATAGCACTTGTTACAGCTGCCTTGTTCTTGCGCAGGCGCAGCCATGCGTCCTGCCAGAGTGAACGGCTTTGTACTGAACCAAGCTTTTCCGTTTCAACGGCTGCAGTAAAATCAGTCATAGCGAACCCTCGGATCAAGCCATGCATAAAGAAGGTCGACGATGAGATTGAACACCACGACAAAAACGGAAATGACGACAACGGTTCCCATCACCATCGTATAATCGCGGCTCAGCGCGCCTTGCACGAAGTAACGGCCGATGCCGGGGATGCCAAAGATCGTTTCAACGACAACCGAGCCAGTGAGGAGAGCAGCAGCTGTCGGCCCCAGATAGGAAACAGCTGGCAACATGGCAGCACGCAGAGCATGAACGCCAACGACCACGCGCGCGGGCAGGCCGTAAGCGCGAGCCGTCCGAACGTGATTGGCGCGCAAGGCTTCAATGGTTGCGCCGCGCACGAGGCGCGCAATAACGCCAACCTGCGGCAGCGCCAAAGTCAGCACCGGCAATATCCAGTAAAGGATATTGGCCGAAGACCAGCCACCAGCCGGCACCCATCCGAGTATGACGCCGAAAAGAAGGCTCAGAAGAGGGGCAACGACAAAATTCGGTGTGGTAATGCCAAAAGTGGCGAGTGCTACAACGAAATAATCAATCGGAGAATTCTGTTTCAGTGCCGCGATTGTACCGAGAAATGTTCCGATAATCGCAGCCAGACTAAGAGCCAGCGCACCAAGCATGATCGAAACCGGAAGGCCGGAAGCGAACAAGTCATTGACGGTGAAGTCGCGGCGCGTGAAGCTTGGGCCAAGATCACCGCGCAACAGATTGCCCAGATAAATCAGATACTGCTGCCAAAGCGGCGCATCCATATTGTAGGCTTTCTTGAGGTTTTCGAGGATCAGCGGATCAATCGGGCGCTCAAGGTCGAAAGGACCACCCGGCGCAAGCCGGATAAGGAAGAAAGTCAGTGTGACGATGATAAAGATAGTTGGTATTGCACTACCCAATCGTCGGAGCGTGTAGCCCAGCATTTTTATTTCCCTTCTTTGCCGGAACGCTCAAAAAGCGACCCGGCAAATCCCACTAAGGGCGTTCCTGTTTTTGTTTAGCCTTTTATCGACAGCCAGTGTGTGGCGTGCGAATTCATCAGGTTGTCGTCGTAGCCTTTGACCTTGTCAGCAACCAATGCGGTAGATGAATAGTAGAGCAGAGGAATAGCAGCCCCGTCTTGAAGCAAAATCTTCTCTGCATTGGTGAGGATTTTCGCCCGTTCACCCAAATCAGCTGTGATGGCTGATTTCATCATCAGCGCGTCATAGTCCTTGTTCGACCATTGCGCGTAGTTGAAGTAGCTGTCGCTCGTGAAGAGTGACAGAAACGAGTTCGGATCGTTGTAATCCCCAACCCAGCCATCGCGTGCGATATCGAACATGCCTTTTTGCTCAAGATAATTGAAATAGGTCGTGCCATCGACTTCGTCGAGAGTGGCATTGATACCAATATCCTTGAGCATGTCGGCAATCGCCGCCATCGTGTTCTTGTGATTTTCCGATGTGCTATATCTCAGCACTATCGACAGACTACCAGGTGTGACACCGGCATCCGCCAACAGCTTTTTTGCCTTGTCTTCGCGATCAAGAATGTCTTCTTTGGCGTAGCTTAGCTGCGGTCCGTCTTTGACGTAATTATTGATGCCAGGAGGCACCATCGAGCTGGCAGGGAGCATTGTACCGCGCCAGACTTCCTGTGCCAGAAAATCACGATCAATCGTTATTCCAATGGCTTGTCTGACACGAGGGTCGCGCAACTTGCTGGAAGGCTCACCTTTGATGTCGATGTAATAAATGCCCAGCAGCGGCGCCTGATGAAACCATTTACCGAGGTTCTGTTTCACATAGTCCATCTGTTCAGCGGCAACATCAGAGCAGATATCAACTTCTTTCGCCTCAAACCGGCGCATACAGCTGGAGCGGTCCTGAAACGGTATCCAGTTTACCTGATCAATCTGAACATGCTCCGCATCCCAATAGTAGGGATTTTTCTTCATAACGATCTTGTCGTTCGGATTGAAACTGACAAGCTGATACGCGCCATTGCTGACCATATGGCCTGGCTGGCTAAACTTTGACCCGAATTCCTTTACAGCTTTCGGATTGACTGGAAATCCGGTGTTATGGGTCAATAATTCAATGAAATATGGAGTAGGGGCGTTGAGCGTGTTCTGGAGCGTTTTGTCGTCCAGTGCCTTCACGCCAAGCTGATCAACGGACATATGGCCAGTCGCGATCTGCTCGGAGTTTTTGATTGAATAAAAGACACTGGCGTAGCCCGCAGCCGTCTTAGAGTCCATCAGGCGGCGAAATGAAAACTCGAAATCGCCTGCCGTTACTGGATCGCCATTCGACCATTTTGCATTGTCGCGCATGTGAAAAGTATAGGTGAGGCCATCGGGCGAAATTTCCCATGATGTCGCCGCACCGGGAACTGCTCTGCCGTGGCTATCCTGCGCCACCAGTCCCTCATAAAGATCTTTTAAAACGCGGTCTTCCTGAACTGTAGTGGTGAGCTGCTGATCCAGCGTTGAAGGATCCATATCATTGCCACGGTTAAGCAAAATTGCAGCAGACGCGGCGCTGCCAAGCGAAATCAGGCAAACGCCTGCCAATAAAATTTCGCGAACCATCGTGAAACTCCCATAAGTCTTAAAAAATATCTGTCCCATGAAAAGAGGGACCCTCCGACCCTCCCAGGTCGAAAGAAAAAGGGGCCGCGCCCAAAGGCGCAGCCCGAACTGAAAATTTATTGTTTGAACGATAGCCAGCGGGTTTTGTGGCTGTCCATAAGGTTGTCGTTCCAGCCATCGATCTTGTCAGACACAAGAGCGCGCGAGGAATAATAAAGGATAGGAATATTGCTCATGTCATCGAGCTTGAGCTGCTCGGCTTCAGCCAGAACCTTGGCGCGGGCATCCAGATCAAGGATCTTCGCTGCTTCAGCCATCTTCGCATCATATTCCGGGTTTTTAACCTTGGAATAATTGAAGCTGACATCACTCTGGGCAATGTAGAGGAAGTTCTGCGGATCGTTGTAATCGCCGATCCAGCCAGCGCGTGCGATATCGAACGGACCGTCTTCACGCAGGAAGTTGAAGTAGGTAGCGCCTTCGGTTTCGTTGAGCGTTGCCTTCACACCGATATTGCCAAGCTGATCGGCAATTGCTGCCATCGTGTTCTTGTTGTTTTCAGATGTGTTGTAGAGTAGCTCAATCGAAAGCGTGTTTGGCTCAACGCCTGCTTCCTTCAACAGCTCCTTGGCCTTGTCTTCACGATCCAACATGTCGTCGGAATAGTCGAGTTTAGGCGCATCCTTGACGTAGTGGTTGATACCTGGAGGAACCAGCGAATAACCTGGGAGCATGGTGCCCTGCCAGACCTGATCGGCAATGAAATCACGGTCGATCGCCATGGAAAGAGCCTGACGAACGCGCGGATCTTTCAGCTTGCTGTCAGCAGTCTTGCCTTTGACCGGCAGATAATAAACCCCGAGATAAGGTGCCATACGGAATTCGTTGGCGAGGTTCTTCTTCACATAATCCATCTGTTCGGCTGGAACGTCCGAGCAGACCTGAACTTCCTTGGCCTCGAAACGGCGCATGCAGCTGGCGCGGTCTTCGAATGGAATCCAGTTGATGGTATCGATCTTGACCTGATCGGCTTCATAGTAGTTCGGGTTCTTCTTCATGACGATTTTGTCGTTCGGCGTGAAGCTGACCAGTTCGTAAGCGCCGTTCGTCACCATTTTCCCAGGTGTCGTGAACTTGTCGCCATTTTCTTCAACGCTCTTCTTATGCAGCGGGAAGCCGGTCTGGTGCGTCAGAAGTTCAAGGAAATAAGGAGCAGGGGAGTTGAGCGTCACCTTCAGCGTGTGATCGTCTACAGCTTCAACACCCAGCTCATCGACCGGCTTTTTACCACCAGCAACGTCTTCCGCGTTCTTGATGACAAACAACATGCTCGCATAGCCGGCAGCTGTCTTAGGGTCCATCAGACGGTGAAAAGCGAAGCTGAAATCACCAGCAGTTACCGGATCGCCATTCGACCATTTCGCGTTATCGCGCAGATGGAAAGTGTAGACCAAACCGTCTTCCGAAATATCCCATGACTTCGCCACACCCGGTACGGCTTCACCATTCGCGTTCTGGATGGTCAAGCCATCATACAAATCGCGAAGTACGTTGCCTTCAGACACGGTGGACGTGCGATGATGATCGAGCGTTGCCGGATCAGTGTCATTGCCGCGATTAAGAACGACCTCAGCCGATGCCGCTCCCATCAGTGTCAGAAGACACACGCTTGTCAGTAGAGTTTTGCGAAACACGATGAACCCCTCCTAGGTAATTTTTGAAATGGCGTGCATCTTATGGATAAGATTGGTTCTTGCAAGAGAAGTTCTCAAGATACTGAATTAGTTACCAGATTGACTACGCTGCAGCTAATTTAGAAGGCAAAAAACTGGTACGCAATGGCGATTTTAAAGCGCTTTTGAATGCAATCTCAGAGGATGAAAAATCAAGAAAACTCCATATTTTGCGGCACTTTTATAAGCTGCTGCCAGCATTTTTATGCAGGCTACGACATCCGATTCGCTTAAATTTTCACCAGAGTTTTCGAGTTGTGGAAAACACGCAAAGGAAAGCCATTTGAACTTGGTTTGAGTGACCATCACCGCATCATATTGGGGCGGCCAGAAATGTTTCATTGCAACAAGATGCTGGCTTTTCATTCTTTTGCTTGTTCCATAACATACGTTATGCAATCCACCTTTGCAGTCCCTTCAAAGCCAACCACGATCCCAGGCAGGCTCTCCGTGCAGATGATCGACCAGATAATCCACCAATGCGCGCACTTTTATCGCCAGATGCCTGGCTGGAGGATAAACAGCGTAGATGCCCAGCGGCTTATCTTCGTAATCACGGAGCAATTGCTGCACACGGCCATCACGAATGGATGGACCAGCGATGAATGTGGGCACATGCGCAATGCCCAGACCAGCTGCAGCAGCCTCCAGACAAGCTTCGCCGTTGGAAAACTGCAGACGTCCTGAGATGGCAGCTGACTGGATCTCACCGTTCTGCGCAGGCTTGAATCGCCATATGAAGGGATCCCGGAAATTCGTGTCGATAATACAGCTATGATCAGACAGGTCGCGCGGATGCGTGGGTAAGCCCTGCTCGCTAACATAGGAAGGCGCTGCAACCAACACCACACGCGCGTCGCAGAGCCGTCTCGCAATCAAACTGCTATCAAGCGGTTTGCCGATGCGAACACCGATATCGAAGCCCTCGTCCACCAGATTGACGATGCGATCTGAGAAACTAACGTCAATTTGTATATCGGGAAATGTTTTCGCAAACTCCAAGAGGATTGGGGTCAGCTGCAATGTCCCGAAAGACATGGGTGCCGTCAGCCTTATACGCCCGCTCGGCGCGCCAGATGCGTTGCGTACAGATGCATCCAATGCATCAAAATCCTGCACCAAACCTTTGATACGCTCATAATATGCGTAGCCGACCTCTGTCGGCGAAAGCGCTCGTGTTGTGCGCTTTATAAGCTGAACACCTAGACCAGCTTCAAGCTTGGAAATGAGTTTCGACGCCTGCCCGCTGCTCGTGCCAAGCCTTTGAGCAGCAGCTGAAAAACTGCCCGTATCAAGGACCGCGACAAACATCCGCTCACTATCAAGGCGATCCATTGATTGTTTCCGTATTGGCTATTTTAACACTGCTTTTGTGCAAAATAGCCAAAATATGGAAATAATCAAAGCTGCTCGTCAGATTTGCACGCTTGCAATCCCAGGTAAATCTGGACCGACCGGAACAATGCCTGTGGGGTTTAACGCCTTGATTGAATAATATCCCCGCTTGATATGATCAATATTGACTGTTTCATGCACGCCCGGAATATTCAGAACGCGCAACAGCCAGCCACTCAGCGCCGGATAGTCCTTCAACTGCCGGAGATTGCATTTGAACAAGCCGTAATAGGCAGCATCAAAGCGTATGAGCGTCACAAACAGCCGAATATCCGTTTCCGTCAGGCTCTCGCCAAACAGGAATGGACCTTTTCCATCGAGCTTTTCCTCAAGCACAGCAAGCGCCTTAAATACGTCGCGGAAAGCTTCCTCATAGGCGATCTGCGTTGTGGCGAATCCCGTGCGATAAACGCCGTTGTTGAGCCGAGGATAAATATACTCGTTCAACTCGTCGATTTCTGAGCGCAATGCTTCCGGATAAAAATCGAAATCCGCACTAGCAAGATCGCCAAAACCTGAGTTGAGCATCCGAAAAATGTCAGAGGACTCATTGTTGACGATGGTCTGTTTTTGCTTGTCCCACAGCACAGGCACTGTAGCGCGGCCCGTATAATGTGGATCTGCTTTGGTGTAGATCTCGTGCATATAAGTGGCGCCATTGAGAACATCACGATCAGCACCCGGATAGTCGCCAAATCGCCAGCCCTGATTGGCCAGAGCAGGTTCGACTACCGAGATCGAAATTACATCTTCCAGCCCTTTGAGCTTACGGCCGATTAAGGTGCGCGACGCCCATGGGCAGATATAAGCGACATAAAGATGGTAGCGACCTGCTTCTGCTTTGAAGCCCGCCTCACCCGTCGGACCTGCGCTACCGTCGGGAGTTATCCAGTTTCGAAAGCCGGAAATCTGGCGCACGAAGCCGCCCTTTTCATCTTTCGCTTGAACTGGCTGCCAGTCTTCTGTCCACTTACCATCTACAAGCATGGCGCTTATCCTTGAAAATTGTCGTTAGAATTGCGGAGAGTTCCCTCCCCGCATATCCAGCAAATGGCGATGTCTGCTATTTACGCAGATGCACCCGGCTTCACAGCATAGGCGCCATTGCCACCCAATGCCACGACGATAAGCCCTACGATCCAGAATGCCGGAAACTCCCAACCACCATTTGCGTTGGTGAAAAAGAAGCCAGCTGCACCGTGAACGGTGAAAATCGCACCGAGCAGGATCGGAATAAGAGCAACGGCTGCAATGCGCGGAAAGATGCCGATAATCAGCGCGATAGCGCCGACGACTTCCCAGAGAATCGTTACGTAGGCAAACCAGCCAGGCAGACCAAGCGATCCGAAAAATGCTGCCGTTCCTGCAGGTGTGAAGACGAAAATTTTCAAGCCAGCATGGGCGAGAAAGAGAATGCCGAGTGCCAGACGCAGAATGAAAATGGCATAAGGCGCAGTACGATTGTCGATCACGATAGACCTCATTTCCGATGATGAATGTTTGAGGCAGACCATGCCGAAAAGCGCCGATAATGATTAGATAGCCAACGCGAAATGAACTTCTTCCAAAATGGAAGAAATCAAAAAATCACTTATTTTCTCGCATTGAGCCATCTTGCAGCTGACATCAGATCGCATTAACAACAGCCTCATTCTTGCGGAGAATTTTTATGGCAGTTGGACGCCAATCTATGCCGCCGCTCAACGCGCTTGTCGTCTTCGACAGCGCTGCACGGCTTGGCAGCTTTTCGCGCGCGGGTCTGGAGCTCGGCCTCACCCAAAGCGCCGTCAGTCGTCAGATTGGCAAACTTGAAGCGTTCATCGGCTCCAAGCTGTTCAACCGCCTCCCCGTTGGCGTTCAGCTCACCACAATGGGTGAAAGCTATGCCTCAGATGTCAGCCGCCTGCTCGGCGATTTGACGGCAGTCACCGACGGCCTACGTGCCTGGACAGGCCCACGACAGATAACCATTGCCTGTTCGCGCGGCATTGCCGACCAGTGGTTCTTGTCGCGTGTTGGAATGCTGAAAGCGGAACTTCCCGGCATCGAAATCCGGCTGCGCGTGACCGACGATGTGGCGCATTTGCGCCTCGATGAATTTGATCTGGCGCTGTTCTATCGCAAGGAACGTCCGATTGGTGTGAATCTAACCGTGCTGGGGCGCGAAGAAGTTGTGCCGGTTTCTGCCCCCGGCGTGGCAAACATCATGGAGCAGGAAGCGCCGGTTCTACTCTCAATCGAAGACACCATGCGCGAATGGCAAGGTTGGCCTGAATGGTGGCAGGATGCGCGGCTCTCCCCTCCTCTAGGCGCACTGGAATGGCGCTTGGGCGATTATGGCCTCTGCGTTGCAGCGGCCACGCAAGGAATCGGCATCACGCTTGGCTGGACTTGGCTCATCAAAGAGCAGCTTGCAGCAGGCACGCTCTTACCCGTCCACGATCATATGATGCGATCAGATGCTTATTTCTATCTGATGCGGCCAGCCGACCGCCATCAGCGCAAAATTGTGCGTGAAGTGTCCGACTGGCTGATTGCAAGCAATGGAACCGACGCAATCACGTAAAGATGATGAGATTTATTCGGCAGGTATAACAGCTGCACGACGACGAGCCATCATACGGAACCGCACGTAACCAACGACAGTAAAGACCAGCCAGGCCACCTGCGTGATGATGGAACCCAGATTGAAGTTCCACGAGAGCGAATAAATCAGCGCTACACCGCCAAGAATATTGAGCACGGTGATGATGGCATCGTCCACCGTGTAAATACGTAGCTGAATCAGGGCATAAGCAGAAAGATAGAAAACTGCACCCAACAAGCCAACAATATCCGGCAAACTCATTTTGATCTCCACGATCAGCAAAATTTCAATCGCAGAGGCAACTTTTTTTGTGGAAGAAGCGCCACCGCAGGTCTCTGTGGAATGCTCCTTTATCCCTGTTCCCACAAAAGCCAAGAGGTACATTTGGCATGGGGGTATGCATAAAAGTCATATCATAAAAACCGCTTATAACCCTTGAAAGTTACGAGCTGTGTGGGCTAGTCCAACCCGCAAAATCGATTTAGCTATGCATAAAATACAAGCTAAGACTTCAACAGGGGTAACGCATGACTGAGTACCGAAACGATTTTAACCTCTCCCGCCGCAGCTTCATGACAGGCGCCGCAGGTCTTGGCCTTCTCGCCGCTACTGGTATGAGCGGTCTGATCACCTCGGCAGCAGCTGCTGCAGCCGATGGCGCGCCAAAGAAGGGCGGCGTTCTCAAGCTCGGCATTGGCGGCGGCTCCACCACTGACAATTTCGACCCACGTCTTCTCAAGGATTGGGTTCCGGTTAATCAGGCTTACATGCTGATGAATGGCCTCGTCGAAATCGACGCCGACAACAAGGCTGTGCCTGAGCTGTTTGAAAGCTGGGAACCATCAGCCGACGCCAAGGAATGGACCTTCAAGGTTCGTCAGGGCGTAACCTTCCACAATGGCAAGACGCTTGACGCCGACGACATCGTCTATTCCATTAATCTGCACCGCGGCGAAACCACATCCGGGGCGCGTTCGCTCGCATCTGAATTTACTGATGTCGTCAAGGTTGACGCTGGCACGGTCAAGATCACGTTGAATAGCGGCAATGCTGATCTGCCTTACATCCTGTCCGATTATCACTTCCTCGTCGTTCCGAAAGACTGGACCGATTTCAACAAGCCGGTTGGCACCGGACCTTTCGTTTTCGAGCGTTTCCAGCCGGGCGTGCGTTCGCGTTTCACGCGCAATGAAAGCTACTGGAAGCCAAATTCCGCATGGGTCGATGCGGTTGAAGTGATCGTCATCAATGACGTGTCTGCCCGTACCAACGCCATGATGTCCGGTCAGGTTCACGCTATCAACCAGCTCGATTTCAAGACGGTTGATCTGTTGAAGCGCAATCCGAACCTCAACATCGTTCAGTCGTCTGGTGGCCAGCATTTCTCTTTCCTGATGGATTGCACGCAGGCGCCGTTTACCGACAACAACGTCCGCCTCGCCGTCAAGCACGCCATTGACCGCGAACAGCTGCTCAAGACCGCTTTGCGCGGCTATGGGCGTCTGGGCAATGACAACCCGATTCCAAGCACCGATCCGTTCTTCGATGCAGCACTGCCACAGCGCGCTTACGACCCGGAAAAGGCCAAGTTCTATCTGAAGCAGGCAGGCATGGATTCGCTGAAAATTCAGCTGTCCGCCTCGGATGCCGCCTTCACGGGCGCTGTCGATGCAGCAGCGATCTTCCGCACCGCCGCCGCCAAGTCGGGCATCGAGATCGATATCAAGCGTGAGCCAGCAGACGGATATTGGGACAATGTCTGGATGAAAGCGCCGTTCTGCATGTCTTATCGTGGTGGTCGCCCGACTGCCGATCAGGCCCTGTCGATCGCTTATGCATCCAACGCTTCACAAAACGATACGCATTGGAAGAGCGCTGATTTCGACGCCAAGCTGCTCGAAGCCCGCGCAATGCTCGATCAGGCCAAGCGCAAGGAAATCTACGCTGAACTGCAGGCCATGATCAGTAATGATGGCGGCGCGCTTATCCCAATGTTTGGCGACTATCTCGACGCCACCTCCAAGAAGCTCAAGGGCGTGACCACGCATCCGATGTTCAATCTGATGGGTGCTCGCCTTGCCGAAAAAGTCTGGCTGGAAGCATAAATGTTCGTTCTAATTCTCAAGCGTGTGGGGCTCGGGCTCCTCACGCTGTTCCTCGTGTCGGCGTTGATTTTCGCCGGCACGCAGATCTTGCCGGGTGACGTGGCGTCAGCCATTCTCGGCCAGAATGCCACGCCGGAAGCGCTTGCGACGCTGCGCGAAAGCCTTGGTCTCAATCAACCGGTTCTCGCACGCTATTTCGCGTGGCTTGCTGGTTTCGTGACTGGTGATCTTGGTACTTCGCTTGCCAACCAGCAGCCGGTAGCCGATCTTTTGTGGCCGCGTTTCTGGAACACGATGGCACTTGCAGCCTTTGCAGCGGTCATCAGCGTTCCTATCGCTATTCTCCTTGGCCTTATCACTGCGGTAAAGCGCGGCGGCATTTTTGATCGTGTTATCAATATCGTAGCGCTGGCTTTTGTCTCTCTGCCTGAATATTTCCTTGGCCTGCTGCTGATCCTGTTCCTGTCGATCCGCTTTAATCTGCTGCCGAGCCTTGCCGACACCTATGAAGGCATGACCTTCCTCGAATGGGTGCAGGCGACCGCCCTGCCCGCGCTGACGCTGGTGCTCGTCACGGTTGCGCAGATGATGCGCATGACACGTACCGCCGTTTTGTCGGTTATGGATCAGGCCTATGTCGAAACGGCATACCTCAAAGGTCTTCGCACCAAGCGCGTCGTGACCAAGCATGCTTTGCCAAATGCGGCGGCGCCTATCGTCAATGTGGTGGCGTTCAACATCGCTTACCTCATCACCGGCGTGGTGCTTGTCGAAGCCGTCTTCAACTATAACGGCCTTGGCCGTTTCATGGTTGATGCCGTTTCCAAGCGTGACCTTCCGCTCGTGCAGGCTGCGGCCCTCGTCTTCGGTGCGGCCTATGTCATTCTCAATATCATCGCCGATGTCGCTGCCATCGCGCTCAATCCGCGCCTGAGGCACCCACGATGAAGACAATGAAGAAATCTATTCCTTTGACGGCGTGGGTTGGTCTCGCCATCGTCACGCTGTGCCTTTTGATGTTCCTGTTTGGCCCGTTGATCGCGCCTTATGGTCAGGAAGAAATCGTCGGCGCGCCATTTGATCCGCCATCAGCACAGTTCTGGTTCGGTCTTGATCAGAATGGCCGCGATATGCTCTCGCGCCTGCTTTTTGGTGCGCAGATGTCGATTGGCGTCTCGCTGGCTGCATCGCTCCTGTCGTTCAGTGTCGGCGTGCCGCTCGGCTTCCTCGCTGCCATTTTCGGCGGTTGGGTCGATACGGTTCTGTCGCGCATTGTCGATACCGTCATGTGCATTCCGGTGCTCATCTCGGCGCTCGTCATCCTTCAGGCGCTCGGCTCGTCGCTGCCGGTTCTGATCATCACCATCGCATTGCTCGATTCCACCCGCGTGTTCCGTTTGGCGCGCATCGTGGCGCAGGGCGTCAATGTGCTGGAATATGCCGAAACCGCCCGTCTCCGCGGCGAAGGTCTTGGCTGGCTGATCTGGCGTGAAATCCTACCAAACACGCTGCCGCCGCTGATTGCGGAATTCGGCCTGCGTTTCTGCTTCACCTTCCTCTTCGTTGCTGGCCTGTCGTTCCTTGGCCTTGGCATCCAGCCGCCATTTGCGGATTGGGGCGGCATGGTGAAGGACAACCAGCAGGCTATTCTCTACGGCCTCTACGCACCGCTGTTCCCGGCGGCTGCGATCGCCATCCTCACCGTTGGCGTCAACCTCGTTGTTGACTGGCTTCTGGCCGGACGCACGACCACGCAGGGAGCTGATCGATGAGCAAGGATATCGTTCTTTCAATCTCCGACCTCGTCGTCAAAGCCCCCAATGACGCAACGCTTGTCGATCATGTCAATGTGACGCTGAAGCGCGGCGAAGTGCTTGGTCTTATCGGTGAGTCCGGTGCAGGCAAGTCCACCATTGGTTTGGCCGCGATGGGCTATGGTCGCGGCGGTTGTAGAATCGCTGAAGGCACCATTGTCGTTGACGATATTTCGTTGATGGACGGTACCCGCGAGACGCGTGAAAAGGCGCGCGGCGCACGCATCGCCTATGTGGCGCAAAGTGCGGCGGCGTCGTTTAACCCGACGCATCGCATTGGCGATCAGATCATGGAAGGCCCGCTCTATCACGGCCTCATGACCAAAGCCGAAGCTAAAGCGTGGATGCTGGAACTGCTGCATACGTTACAGCTTCCCGATGCCGACACCTTTGGTGATCGCTATCCGCATCAGGTTTCCGGTGGGCAGTTGCAGCGTGCCATGGTCGCTATGGCCATGTCCTGCCGCCCGGATATTCTGGTGCTGGACGAGCCGACCACGGCGCTTGACGTGACGACCCAGATCGAAGTGCTGGCACTGCTACGCAGCCTGATCCAGCGTTACAACACTGCCGCTCTTTACATCACGCATGACCTTGCAGTGGTAGCACAAATCGCCGACCGCATCATGGTTCTGCGTCATGGCAAAATGGTCGAGCTTGGCTCTGCCGAGCAAATTCTCGAAGCACCAAAGCAGGAATATACCCAGCGTCTGGTGTCTGAGCGTGAAGCCAGCATTTCAGGCGAACAGGCCGAGCACAAGACCGGCGAAATCCTGCTCGAAGTGAAGAATGCGACTGCTTATTACGGCAAAAAACTCGTTCTGACCGATGTGGGTTGCTACATTCGTCGTGGCGAAACCCTTGCTGTGGTGGGTGAATCCGGCTCAGGCAAATCGACGCTTGCGCGTGTGATCGCAGGCCTGCCGCCGCATTCGAGCGGTATCATCACCCTTGCCGGACAGCGGCTCGAAGCAAACTACAAAAAGCGTTCGCGCGAAGAACTGCGCCGCATTCAGCTTGTTTACCAGCTTCCTGACGTGGCACTAAACCCACGCCAGACCGTTGGTGAAATCATCGGTCGTCCGATGAAGTTCTATTTCGGCATGAATGAAGATCAGCGTCAGACTGAGGTCAAGCGCCTGCTTGAACTTATCGGCCTGCCTGCTGACTTTGCAGACCGCCTGCCCGGTGCGCTTTCGGGCGGTCAGAAACAGCGCGTGTGTATCGCCCGTGCGCTGGCAGCAAAGCCTGATCTTATCATCTGCGATGAAGTCACTTCGGCGCTCGACCCTCTGGTCGCTGAAGAAATTCTCAGGCTCCTGCGTAAATTGCAGGATGAATTGCAAGTGTCATATCTCTTCATCACCCACGACCTTGGCGTCGTACGTCGGCTCGCCGATCGCACCATGGTGATGCAGAAGGGCAAGGTGGTCGAAACCGGCACCACGAAGGCAATTTTCGAACCGCCTTATGAGCCCTATACGGAGCAGCTCATCACATCCGTTCCGGAGCTGCGCCGCGACTGGCTGGACGACATCCTGAAAGCACGTGCTGCCAGTTAAACTACCGATGCGGCGCTAATGCCGCACCGGCTCCTCTTTATTGAAATTGGAACCGATCATGACCGTCAATATCACCGAGCATCTGTGGATCACACTCAAGGATGGCACCCGTCTTGGCGCGCGCTTGTGGCTGCCTGAAGGCGCCGAGGCAAATCCTGTTCCTGCCGTGCTCGAATATATTCCATACCGCAAGCGCGACGGCACGCGTGGCCGCGACGAGCCAATGCATGGCTATTTCGCACAGAACGGCTATGCCGCGATCCGCGTTGATATGCGCGGTACGGGCGAATCCGACGGCCACATGGCCGACGAATATATCCAACAAGAACAGGATGATGCCCTCGAAGTCATCGCCTGGATTGCTGCACAGCCTTGGTGCAGTGGCAATGTCGGCATGATGGGCAAGAGCTGGGGCGGTTTCAACGGCCTTCAGGTCGCGGCCTGCCGTCCGCCTGCACTCAAGGCAATCATCACCGCCTATTCGACCGACGACCGTTTCCGCGACGACATCCACTACATGGGCGGCCTGTTGCTCAACGACAATCTGTGGTGGGGCACGATCATGCTCGCCTATCAGTCGCGTCCGCTCGATCCGGCGATTGTGGGTGCTGGCTGGCGCGATGCATGGATTGAACGTCTGGAGCGCCTGCCGTTCTTCCCTGCCCTCTGGCTCGAACATCAGCATTACGACGAATATTGGAAGCATGGCTCGATCTGCGAAGATTGGTCAGCAATCCAGTGCCCGGTTCTCGCCATTGGCGCATGGGCCGACAGCTATACCAATGCTGTTCCGCGTTTGCTCGAAAACCTTCAGGTTCCCGCGCGTGGCATTATCGGTCCTTGGGGCCATGTCTATCCGCAGGACGGCCTGCCGGGTCCGGCAATCGGCTTCTTGCAGGAAGCAGTGCGTTGGTGGGACCAGTGGCTCAAGGGCGTCGAGACCGGCATCATGGATGAGCCGAAGCTGCGCGCTTATGTCTGCGACACCATCGAGCCAACCGGCTCGCGCGACTTCACCAATGGCCGTTGGGTCGGTGAAAAGAACTGGCCGTCGACCGAAATCACGCACACGCCTTTCGCGCTTGGTGCTGACTTCACGCTTGGCAAAGCCGATGCAGCCAAGGGCGTACTTTCGATCTCGTCACCAAACAGCCACGGCAAGGCCGGTGGCGAATGGATGGCGACCGGTTGCCCCGGCGAACACCCAACCGATCAGCGTCTTGACGATGGCGGCTCGCTCAACTTCGACACCACTGTTCTGGCGCAAGACCTCGAAATTCTAGGCGCGCCAGTTGCACGTCTGACATTCACTGTCGATCAGCCGGTTGCACAGGTTTCGCTGCGTTTGAGCGATATTCTGCCCGATGGCCGTATCACCCGCGTCAGCTATCAGGTCTTCAACCTCAACCACGTCAACGGCCATGATAAGCCGGAAATGCTGGTACCGGGCAAGACATATGAAATCGCGATCAAGCTCAACGACAGCGGCTACAGCTTCAAGCAAGGCCATCGCATTCGTCTTTCGGTTGCCACCGGCTACTGGCCGATGGTCTGGCCATCGCCAAAGCGCGTGACGCTGACGCTCGATACCGCTTCGTCGGTTCTCGATCTGCCAGTGCGCCCAGCCTCTGCCGATGACGCGAAGGTCGTCTTCCAGAAGCCAACGCATGGCCCTGCAACGCCAATGACCCAGCTTGATCCGGGCAGCGTGCGCCGCTGGACCGAGCAGGATCACGTCACCGGCGAAACGCTCTATGTGACGGAAGGCATTGGCGGTCTTTTCGGCGAAGGCATTTTGCGCTTTGACGACCTCGGCACGCAATTGAGCCATAGCCTCAAGCGTGAACTGCGTATCAATGACAATGATCCGCTGTCGGCGTCTTATGTGCTGACACAGGCCTATCAGATGGGCCGCGAAGGCTGGATGATCGACATCGAAAGCACCACCAAGATGCATTCCGATGCCGAAAACTTCTACATTTCCGGCGTTCTGACGGCAAAGGAAAATGGCGTAGCGGTCAAGACGCGCGAGTGGAACCAGACCATTCCACGCGATCATCTCTAATCTATACGACCCAATAAAAAATACCCCCGCGTCTAACGCGGGGGTATTTTTATGTCTAAATTTCAGTCGTTAAGCAAAACAGCGGAATATAAATCCCGCCGTTTTCTCCTTATGCAATCAGTGCGAAGCTTGATTGCGGACCTTGGCAACGTCAGCTGCAGATACTGCACCAGCCTTGTTGCCCCAAGCCGAGCGAACAAAGGTTGCGAGCTGTGCAACTTCATCATCCGTCAGACGATCAGCATAGCCCTGCATCACCAGGCGCATAGGACGCTTCTCGGTCGAAGGCACTTCTGCACCGTGCAGAATGATCGAGACCAACGGCTTCACTTCCGAACCCGTGACCAGATCATTAGCTGCCAGTTCCGGGAAGATGCCAGGAGCACCCTTACCCGTCACAAAGTGACATGCCGCGCAGTTGTCGAGGTAAAGACGTGCGCCGACTGGCA
The DNA here is from genome assembly GCF_032066345.1 of Brucella sp. Classification (NCBI taxonomy): domain Bacteria; kingdom Pseudomonadati; phylum Pseudomonadota; class Alphaproteobacteria; order Hyphomicrobiales; family Brucellaceae; genus Brucella; species Brucella sp. The sequence continues at coordinate 18,432 of NZ_DAMBKZ010000021.1, read as the reverse complement.
TGTTTGGAGATGCTTCAGTCAGCATCTTTGCAGTCTCTTCACCTGCGGCATCTGCCGGAGCGGCTGGAAGTGCCGTCGGAGCCTTGACCGCAAAGCTCTCAGGAACTTCGACAGCTGCGCCATCGATCCCCTTGAGGAAGGCAGCAATCGCCAGAGTATCGGCATCCGTCAGGTGTTGAAACGACTGCTCGACTGCCAGACCCATTTCGCCGTTTGCGGTCGAATGTGAATTACGACCGGTTGCGAGATAGGAAGCCATTTCCTCGACGGACCACTTCTGAGGTGCCGACTGTGGGCCACGCAACGAAGGTGCATTCCAGCCATCGACGACACCGCCCGTAAGGAAGGCCTTGTCGCCAACCTGAACACCGTCCTGCGCCATCAGAGCATTGCGCGGGCTGTGACAGGCAGCACAGTGGGCTGCACCTTCAACCAGATACTGGCCACGTTCCTGAACTTCGTTCTTACCGGCGGGCGTGAAGCCAGCCTTATGGTTCAGAGCGAGCCAGTTCCATGCGCGGATACCGAAGCGCATGTTGAACGGGAAGCCAAGTTCGGTCTGCTGCACTTCGTTCTTTACCGGCTCTACTTCATGCATGAAGTAGTCGTAAAGCGCACGGACATCTTCCTCGTTCAGCTTACGATAGTTTTCGTAAGGCATGGCGGGATAAAGATGCACGCCATCGGCACGAATGCCATCATAGAGCGCTGCGCGGAACTGATCGAGTGTCCAGTTGCCGATGCCGGTTTCCTTGTCCGGAGTGATGTTTGTCGTCCAGATCGTGCCCATCGGGCTCGCAATCGCACGGCCACCGGCAAACGACTTGCCGCCTTCTGCCGTATGACAAGCCATACAGTCGGAAGCATACATCACATATTCGCCCTGCCCCTTTGCAGGCTTCCAATCAGCAGCAAGCTCTTGTGTTGGCTTGGTCAGCTGCACCGGAACAAACAGGAATGCGAGAAACGCGATAATTCCAAGAACGACCAGAACGCCGATAATGCGAAGAAAAGTTTTCATCACTATTCTCCTCAAACCAACGGACGTGGATTGGAAAGATACTGCGTACGGATCGCGTGAGCGGTCCAATAAGCCAGACCACCGAGCAGACCAGTCGGGTTATACTGCGTGTTCTGCACGAAGTTACCCGCACCCAGCATGAAGACATTGTGCTTGTCCCACGCTTGCGAGAAGCGGTTGACCACACCTTCACGCGGATTGGCCGACATGGTGTGACCGCCCGTTGTATGCGTCGTCTGATAAGGACGAACGTCAAACTGTGCGCCTTCCTTTTTGAAGGATGACTGCATCAGGTCCGGGTTCATCGTCTTGGCCAATTCTTCCGCCTTGCCCTTCATGAACTGAGTCATCCGGATATCGTTCGGATTCCAGTTGAAGGTCATGCGCATCAGCGGACGGCCATGCGGGTCTTTATAGGTTGGATCAAGATCCAGATGGTTGGTCTTGTAGGCCATAACGGAACCGTGGGTTCCGATGTTCATCGAATGACCATACCACTCAGCAATTGCGCTCTTCCAACCGGCACCCCAACCAGGCGTGCCCGAAGGAAGCGTCATGCTGCGGATCGGTTGGCCGTTGGTCTGTCCCGAACGCCAATAAGCACCACCGATGAAGCCTTCACGACCAAAGTCGATCTGGTTTACACCGAAGTCATCAATGCACATGCCGTTAGCCCCTGTACCAATGAACGGGTTGAACTCTTCGTTCTTGAAGAAGAGTGTCACGCCGCCTGTCAGCTGGTAAGCGTAGTTACGGCCAGTCACCCCCTCGCCCGTTGCCGGATCGTAAGGCTTGCCGATGCCCGAAAGCAGTGCCAAATGCACGTTGTTGAGCTGGAACGAAGCCATGATGACGATGTCGGCCGGCTGGAAGACTTCTTCCTGCGTCTTGTCGTCAAAATAGGTAACGCCGGTTGCAGTCTTGCCGTCCGGTGCCATTTCGATACGCAGAACTTCAGATTCCGTACGGTATGAGAAGTTCGGCATACGCTTGAGCGCATCCAGAATGGTCGTCTGAGGCGATGACTTCGAATACTGGTAGCAGCCGAAACGCTCACAGAAGCCGCAATGGTTGCACGGCCCCATCTGCATGCCATATTCGTTCACATAGGCAGTCGATGCAATGCCGCCCGGCGACGGGAACGGGTGATAACCCATGGCCTTTGCTGCATCGGCGAATTTGCGGCCATCCCAGGTCGTATGCATTGGAGGCATCGGATATTCGTTCGAGCGCCATCCTTCAAAAGGATTGCCGCCCTCAACGAGCTGCCCCTTCAGATTACCTGCCTTGCCGGATATACCTGCAACACGTTCGAAACGGTCGAAGAACGGTTCCATTTCGTCATAGGTCACAGGGTAGTCGCCAAGAAGCATGTCTTCCGGAATGATCTGCTCACCCCAGTTTTCTAGAACATGCGAACGAAGACGCAGTTCTTCTGCCTGTGGGCGCCAGTTCAGGCCGTTCCAGTGCGTGCCGGCACCGCCGACACCGTTGCCCGGAAGGAACGAACCGAAGCTGCGGTAAGGCAGAGCGGTTTCACCCTCATTGCGGCGAACTGTAACTGTCTGCTGGCTTGCGCGTTGCATCATCTTGAGGCGCACGCCGTATTTCAGCTCATCGATCATGTTCGGATATTTGAAATCCGGAACGGTGTTCTGGTCGTGACCGCGCTCAAGAGCGACGATTTCAAGACCTTCCTGCGCCAATTCCATAGCTAGAATCGCGCCTGTCCAGCCGAGGCCAACAATGACCACGTCTTTTTTCTTTTCCTGACGTGCCATTTTTAAGCCCTCTCGCCCTTAATCGAAACCGGGCCTAGTGGGTAGCGAACATTGTAACGCTCAACCCATTCCTTGTAGCTACCGCGAGCACCGGGGAAACCGATATAGCTCCACGACTGCATACCGTGATTGCCGCCATACATCGGGTCGGCAAAATAGCCTTCCTTGGTGTTCTGCAAAAGAATACCGAAGAACTCGCGCAGTTCTGGCTGCAAACCAACTTCACCCTTCTGAAGGGAAGTCAGCGCTGCGTCCTGTTGCTCAGCAGTCAGTGCCGAAAAGGCAGCGCCATATTTCTGCTCGCACCAGCCGTTGAATGCCGGGATAGCCTGACGATAGATCTGCGCGGGATTGAGTGGGGTCTGCCAACCGCGTGTCGGGTCTGCAGATGCGTCATGAGGGCCGACCATATACCAGTCGTCTGCACGACCGTAGTCGCCAGCGAGCTGAAGGTCGATGAATACAGGAACACGGGTTTCGATAGCGCCTGGGCCATCACCGTCAGAGGGGATCAACCTTGCCGTAGCGGCGAGGATGAAAGTCCATTCAAGATCATTAAAATATTGGCGTTCGTATTGTTCGAGAGCAACAGGGGGCGTCGACTGTTGCGCCTGAGCTGACACAGCCAGTCCTGAAAGCATCACGCTTGCTGCGGAGGCTTTCAAAAAGCTGCGCCGGCTCGGATAGCCGGGGAGGTCGGTCATTTGTCGTTTCCTGCCGATTAGGTGGGTAAGACTGTTAAATTTGTTTCGGGGGATTCCATATATATTATGGCATTATGAAACAAAGTGCCTCGTTATACAAACATTTGCCACAATTCAAATTTCGAGAATCCGGTTTGTTTATAGGGGTCGAGACCGACACCGCTATGAATGGCAGTTTCGCACCTTAGAAAAATTATAAATTAAATAATGAATTCAAAGGGATGATTTATCTAAAATCACGCTAAAACTTGTTAAATAATTTCATATTTTCTCATGTGCACAAAACCGTGATCAGGCTCGAAATCCCCTCTTCCGAGCCATAACTAAGTCACGATTCTCTTGGCATTCGCGGCAAACTTGTCAGCAGTTTTCGCGTATAGGCATGTTGCGGATTGGCAAGAATTTCGCGCGTATTACCCTGTTCAACGATCCTGCCTTTTTCAAGCACGATCAGTCTTTCACAAAGCAAAGCCACAAGTGCGATATCGTGCGAAACAACCACGAAAGTCGTGCGTTCGGACAATGTCCGCATGAGATCTATGATACGCGCACGCGTGGTAAGATCGAGCGCGCTCACCACTTCATCGGCAATAATGAGGTCAGGATTGGCGACAATCGCACGCGCAATCGCGATACGCTGACGCTGACCGCCGGAAAACTCATGCGGATAACGTGTTGCTGCATCTTCTGGCAGATCGACCGCAGCCAGTGCTTGGGCGACAGCCTGCGCAATGTCCGTCTCGATTTTCAGCGAGCGCAGCGGTTCAGCAATGATGTTGAACACGCGCTGGCGCGGATCGAGTGAGGAATAAGGATCCTGGAAAACCGCCTGCACGGAACGGCGAAAGCCCCGCATGAAGTTGCGGTCTTTGACGTTGAGCTTCTGGCCGCGAAAATTCACATTGCCTGACGTTGCAACCTGCAACCCCAACAGCAGTTTGAGCATGGTTGTCTTGCCGGAGCCAGATTCACCCACAATGCCAAGATTGCTGCCGCTTTCAAGCGTGAGATCGATGCCATGCAGCACGGTGTTGCCGCCACTATAGGCGAAGGAAACGTCGGAAAGATCGATGAGGCTCATCGCGCCACCTCCAATGCAGCGTCGAAGGCACGCGCGGCAGCAACCAGTCCCTTGGTATAGTCGTCAACGGGATTGGCAAAAAGTGTAGTTACTGGTCCCTGCTCGATCAAATTGCCGTGCCTGAGCACGAGCGCTCGCTCGGCAATGCTCGAGACGACCGGCAGATCGTGGCTGATGAACAAAAGCCCCATGCCTTCATCGCGAACGAGTTGCTCAAGAAGTTTAAGGATTTCCGCCTGCGTCGTCACATCGAGCGCGGTTGTCGGCTCGTCCGCGATCAGCAGTTTTGGGCGACAGGCAAGCGCCATGGCAATCGCAGCACGCTGGCGCTGACCGCCCGAAATCTCATGCGGCCATGAGCGGGCAATGCGGGTCGGTTCCGGCAGGGAAACGCGATCCAGAAGCCCAATAACCTCGCGTTCGAGTTCCGCTTTGCCAAGCTTGCGGCCATCGCGCGACGCACGGCGCTGCACCACTTCGGCTACCTGTTTGCCGATGCGCATCAGCGGATCGAGCGCGGTCATCGGTTCCTGAAAGACGGCAGCGACGCTTCGTCCACGCAGCGGAACAAGCGCACGATCCCGCGCCCCGATAATCTGATGGCCTTCGAGCGTGATAGAGCCGCTTGCTTTCATTCCGTCCGCAAGCAATCCCATGACGGCCAATGCGGTCAGTGATTTGCCGGAGCCGGATTCACCGATCAGGCCTACGCGTTCGCCTTGCGCAACCGAGAAAGACACCCCAGAAACGAGAACGCGGCCAGCTGTTTCGATCTCAAGATTTTCAACGTTCAGCAATGGGCTCATCGTTGCCTCCTCCGCGTTGGATCGGCCACATCGCGCAAGCCATCTGCAAAAAGATTGAGCCCGATGACGAGCGAAACGAGCGCCAGACCCGGTGCGATTGCACCGAAAGGAGCCGTATAAACCGAAGCCTGCGCTTCCTGCAGCAATCTTCCCCAGGACGCGTTTGGTGGTGGCGCGCCAAGCCCAAGATAAGACAATGAAGCTTCGGCAATCACAGCGAGCCCGAACTGCAGCGCGAAATTGACAATCAGTGTCGGCCAGATGTTCGGCAGTACATGGATACGAACGACACCGAGCCACGAAGTGCCGGAAATGCGCGATGCTGTAACATAATCCATCGCCAGAACGCGTTTGGCGAGAATGCGGGTCAAGCGCGCGACGATGGCTGATGCCGCAATGCCGATTGCGAGAATAGCGGTCGAAAGGCTTGCACCATCGCTTGAAGCGACGATCAGCATGGCAAGCAACAACGTCGGAAAAGCGATCAGAATATCGAGCGTTGCAGCCAGCATGTCGTCGAGTGTCTGCGTCGCAAAAGCAGCCAGAATGCCGATGGTGACGCCGATCACAGCACTGATAGCGACGGCTCCGAGCCCGACAAAAAGCGCGATGCGTGAGCCGACCATGATCTGCGTCATCAGATCGCGACCCAGCCGGTCTGTGCCTGCCCAGTGCTCCCATGATGGCGCTGCCAACCGTCCACCAACCATGTCACCGACACCATAAGGCGTCCAGAACAGGGTAAGCAGGGCAACAACGACATGAATGCCAACAAGAATACCGCCGACCACGAGCGGCCAAGGCAATCGGTAACGTTGCGAAGATGTGGTAATGCTGCTCATGTGCGGCCTCCCGCAGACCGGCTGCGCAATCGCGGATCGATCAAACGTTGCACCAGATCGGCAGCGAAGCCGACCAGAAGAACCAGCAAAGTAGAGACAAACAAAACGCCTTGCACATTGGGATAATCACGCTGCTCAATACCCAAAAGCAGCATGGAGCCGAGGCCGGGGAGCGAGAAAACGCGCTCTACCACCACAGCGCCCAGAAGCGTTGAAGAGAGTTCGATACCAAGGATTGAAATCACAGGAACTGCACCATTGCGGATGCCATGACGGATCAGCGCTTGCGAGAACGTGGAGCCCAGCGCGCGTGCTGTGCGCAGATAGTCGCTGCCTAATACATCCTGTGTTGCCGAACGAACATAGCGGATAAGCGATGCCGACATGACGATGGCAATGGTGATGACCGGCAATGTTAGTGACTGAAATGCAGCGGGTGCTGATTGCCATCCACGCGATGGGAAACCACCCGATGGAAACATACGCAATTTCACCGCGAACACCCAGACCAGCAGAATGCCGATCCAGAAAACCGGCACCGCGATGCCCAATTGTGAGATCACTGAAATGATCGAGCCATACCAGGTTTTCTGGCGCACGACCGACAGGATGCCGAGTGGCACGGCGATGATGATCGCCAGAACGAAAGCCATGAGTGTCAGTGGCAGCGTCACGATCAGGCGTTTGCCGATTTCAGTCAAAACAGGTGCGCCGCTGACAAAGGAATTGCCGAGATCAAAGCGCATAAGTGAGCCGATGAACTGTGTGAATTGCTGATAAAGCGGGAGGTCGGAGCCGACCTGTTTACGCGCAGCTTCAATCTGCGCGGCGTCAGCACCAACCGAAACCAATGCATTTGCTGGATCACCCGGCAAAAGGCGCAGCAGCAAAAACAGAACGATAGCTGCAACGAATACCGACAGGATCAGAATAGCCGAACGGCGCAAAATATAGGCAAGAATGGCGAATACCTCTCGGGCATGAGGGGCAGCTTTTTACCCTCTTGAATATGCGATAACGCCGCCGGAAAATAATTCAGGCGGCGCTTCGTGTCGAGTATCAGTTCTCGATTATGGACAGCTGATTAGTTGTCTGTTTTCTCAATATCATAAGCAAAGAACTGTGAGTTCAGACCATTGACCGGATAGCCGCTGACTGACTTTTTTGAAACCACGATCTGCGGATAGAGGTAGAACCAGTTGCTGGCTGCATCTTCTGCAATGATCTTATTGGCTTCGGTCAGCTTGGCCGTCTGTTCATCGGTTGTGGAGCTTGCTTCAGCTTCCTTAATGAGATCAACAACCTTCGGGTTGTTATAACCCCAATAGAAATCCGGATTGCCGTAGAACACGATATCGCGGTGGTTCACATGCTCCTGCAAGGTCGCCTGGAAATCATGCGCCTTATAGACCTTCGTGTACCATTCATTGGCTGTGATGATGTTGATGTTCACCTTCACGCCGATTTTGGCCAGTTCGCTCTGGATGAACTGCGCTGCAATCGGGTGCGGGTCATAGTTCGGCGTATCGATGGTGAAGCTGAAACCATCCGGATAGCCCGCTTCCTTCAAAAGCTCCTTGGCGCTTTCAGGATTATAGGCATCGACCCCGGTCAGATCGACATACCAGGGATCTGTTGGTGGAACGAACGAGCCGATCAGTGTGCCATAGTCACCCCAAACGGCGTTCAGCAGCTTCTTGTCGTCGATGGCGCGCGCCAGCGCCTTACGAACCTTTACATTGTCGAAAGGTGCAACGCGGTCGTTATAAGCAAGAAGCAGCTTGGTCGTGGACTTGCCTTCACTGACGGTAAAATCAGGATTGTCCTTGAACTGAGCCAGCGAATCCGGGCTTTGAACCGAGGTGATGATGTCTACCGAGCCAGTCAGAAGTGCATTGTTGAGCGCGCTTGCATCGGTGAAATACTGGAAAACAACCTCTTCGTTTTTCGGCTTGGTGCCCCAGTAATCGTCAAAGCGCTTGATGGCGAGCGATGAACCGCGACGCCAGTCTTCCAGCGCATAAGGTCCAGTACCATCTTCCTTCGATTGGAAATCGGTCGCTTCGTCATTCACAACCCAGACATAGCTGAGATTGTATGGCAGCGAGATCGAGCGGGACGAAAGCTTGACGACGACAGTTTCATCATCTGGCGTTTCGATGCCTGTAATGGTCTTGAGGCTGCTTTTGCGCGAGCTTTTGGATTCAGGCGCTGCAACACGCTCGATGGAGAACTTAACGTCCTTCGAGGTAAGCGGCGCACCCGAATGGAACTTGACGCCCGGCTGAAGCTTGAACGTGTAAGTCAAACCATCGTCGCTGACCGTGTAGTCCTTGGAAAGAACCGGCTCGACGGTGCCATTGTCGTCCAGACGGAACAGCGCTTCATAGACGTTGCCGTTAAAGGCTTCGTTGATGCCCTGACCTGCGCCTGCAGTGTTATCGAGGTTCTGCGGCTCGTAGAGCGACCCGATATTGATGGTGGCGTCCGGGTTGCCTTGCTGCGCATGAGCCTGAGCGAACGAGCCGAATGCCAGCGCAACGGTAAGTGCCGTCGTCAGACCCCAGTTGCTAAAATTCATTTTGCGATTACGAATGGTCAAACCGCTCATTTTATTCTCCTGCTTCGAGGTCGCCATAAGGCCCTCAGTTGATACAGGTTATACAGCGACCGTCAGAGCATCGATAAGCGGTGCAGCTGTGCTATACGGGGATTCTTTAGAAGATTATTCTATAATAAACAAAATTGGTAGATGATTTATCCTTCACCATAGGCTGATACTCATCAACAGCCAAAATTGAGTTATCAAGCCACTCGCTCTTATATAAACGACTACAAACCAAAGGCTGGCGATGCAAAATTGCAGCCTGTTGGTCCAGTTGCCGAAATTGCATCCTAAATCGCATTGAGAGAACATGATGAGCCAGATTGATCGCGCCAGAAGCCCGTCTCTTCTGAGAGCAGCAGGGCTTGATGCGCTTGCGCTGTTTCAGCCCGAAAACTTCCGCTATGCGACTGGTGTTGCAGCCGGTGTTGCGACGATGTGGGGTCGGGCGGGTTCGGCAATTGCGCTGGTGCCAGCCGATGAAAAGGCAAAACTCGGCGTCGTCATCAGCGATCATGCCTATGCTGCTGCCGCGCATCTTGGCGACAGAATCGATTTCCGCACCCACCGCATCTGGATTGATATGGTGACGGTAGAAAATGCCAGAACAATTGAAGACATCAATGTGGCCTACAGGCAGGCAAACAATGTCGGCCAGCGCGCCGAGACATTTGATCAGGATGCAGCTTTCAGGCTTTTAAGTGATCTGCTGGCCGAGCGTGGGCTTTCCAAAGCGCGTATCGGTGTTGATCTGGAGTTCATGCCAGCGGCTGATTTTGCAGCTCTCAAAAAAGCACTTCCATCGGTTGATTGGCAGGATGCTTCCATTCTCGTCAAGCGCTTGCGCCTTATCAAGAATGCCCGCGAAATCGAGTATCTGCGAAATGCAGCCCGTTACGCAGAAAGCGGGCTGGAAAATATGCTGAACACCGCCCGACGTGGTTCCAGCATGAATGCGCTTTCGGCAGCCTGGCTTGATGGCGCCACACAGGAAGCCAGCCGGAATGGTCAGGTCCTTTCCGGGCATTGGGCTTATATCTCGACCGGCCGTGATCTTCAGGACATGAAGGCCGAGCTTAAAGAAGGTGATCTTGTGAAAGCCGATGTCGGCACGCTCATCAACGGTTATTCTTCAGATGGTGCGCGCACTTATGTCTGCGGCAAGCCCGATCCGCTCGCCAGCGAGATCTACAAGGTGCTGCAGGAAAGCTTTGCGGTGGGCGAAGCGCTGTTAAAGCCCGGTACGCGGTTCTGCGATGTCCATGCAGCAATGCTTGGCATCATGCGTAAGCGCGGTTTCAGCGAATATTATCGCGGCCATTTTGGCCATTCGGTGGGTGCGGCCGTTGGCATTGAAGAATGGCCGTTTATCTCAAGCAGCAACGAAATGCTGATTGAACCAAACATGGTGCTGGCGCTGGAAACACCGTTTTACGCCAATGGGCTCGGTGCGCTGATGATCGAAGAACAGTTTCTGATAACCGAAAGCGGTGCGCAAAGCATGAACAGGCTTTCGAGGGAGCTGCTATCCATCGGCTAGACAAAGCCGCTCGATGACAATTAGTCGTCGCCTGCGATGTTCCGCTCGCGGCGACGGCGCTTCCATGGCCATTCGCCGTCGATCTCCGCTTCCAGTGAAAAGCTGAGGAAGGTTCTGATCAGAACGATAAGGCCCAGCAAGCCAACGCTTTCCCATGTGAGCGGCGAAATAATGGTGGCGATAATGTCGGCACCGATCAGGATTTCAAGGCCAAGCAGAATGCCACGACCGAGATTTGCGCGGTAACGCGTATAGGCATTCTCGCCCGATACAACGAACACATCCTTGAGATAGATAAGCGTTGCAACGGCCACGCCGATAATAATGACGGCGACGCCGAAGAACTCAAGCGCGGATGCCATTGGCTCCAGTATCGGCGCAATCAGACTTACAAATTCGCCGCGTTCCGCACCCGCATTCATCCTATCCGTCCCCTGCCCATTGACCAGCAATCAAAACCTATCGCGAAAAACTTAAAAAGATGCGGCAAGTCTCCCCGCCGCATCTTTTATCATTTCAACATTCAAGCCTGAATGAAAGCCAGAAGATCAGCGTTCAGAACATCGGCATTGACCGTCAGCATACCGTGCGAGAAGCCCGGATAGGTCTTGAGCGTGCCGTTCTTGAGAAGCTTGATCGCCTTAAGTGCAGCGTCCGCAATCGGCACGATCTGGTCGTCTTCGCCATGCAGAACCAGTGTTGGCACGCCGATAGCCTTGAGGTCTTCCGTCTGGTCGGTTTCAGAGAAAGCCTTGATGCCTTCATAATGTGCCTTTGCGCCGCCCATCATGCCCTGACGCCACCAATTCTGGATTACGCCCTCCTGCACATTCGCACCATCACGGTTGAAGCCATAGAAAGGGCCAGCAGGAACATCGCGGAAGAACTGGGCGCGGTTTGCTGCCAGCGCCGAGCGGAAGCCGTCAAACACTTCCATAGGCAGGCCTTCCGGATTGGCTTCTGTCTTGAGCATCAGCGGAGGGACTGCGGAAACCAGAACCGCCTTAGCAACGCGACCTGCCGGTTCACCATGCTTGGCGACATAGCGGGCGACTTCGCCACCGCCGGTCGAGTGGCCGATATGCACGACATTCTTGAGATCAAGTGCTTCGACAACCGCAAAGGCGTCAGAAGCGTAATGGTCCATATCATGACCTTCGGAAACCTGAGCCGAACGGCCGTGACCACGGCGGTCATGAGCGATAACGCGATAGCCTTTCGAAAGGAAGAACAACATCTGGGCATCCCAGTCGTCCGAGCTCAGTGGCCAGCCATGATGGAACATAATTGGCTGGGCATCCTTCGAGCCCCAATCCTTGTAAAAGATTTCGGTGCCGTCTTTTGTGGTGATAAAGGCCATGGTGTTTTCTCCTTCGGATGAGATGTTGGTGGTGTTGGTCTGAGTTGTTTCTGCGAGAGCCAAACCGGCTGGTAGTGAAATCGTTGCAGCAAGCGCTGCGCCTGTAAGCAGAATGTCGCGACGGTTGATGATTGTGGAAGTGCTTTTCATTCTCTGTGTGCGGACGCTGAAGTCGGTTTTTACGTGCACCTTCTTCTCAAAACCGGTTTCCGATTTTGGGAGAGATGCTGCAGCGTCACCTTTCTGCCTGTTGCGTTGTTCGATGGATGGATATTGCGCCATTGCACCACTGCAAACAATTGCAATAATTATTTCAATACTATTGCCTACAATGTAATTATTGACGCATGGTTGGTCGTAATCCGTGCGCGCGGGCTACACAGACCAAAAACTTCAAGCGATCAGTTCTGGATTGGATTTTCGTAAGCTGAGCCACCACGCTGGCTCCAGATAACCCGGGCGCCGACTACGGCGCCCGGGTAATTTGAATGAGCGCGCGTCCCAAACCGTATGAAACGGCTTTCGGAACAAAATGCGCTTTAAACGGCCCAGCAGGCGCAGCCGAGTGCTCCGAAGAAGCCTTTGAGATCGCCAATTGGCAATTGTGAGCCCCAAGCTGCCGCATGATCATGACCATGAACGCCACAGCTGTTCGAGCAGCCACACGTGGAGATTGCAGTGCGGCGGAGACTGTTTTTGCCAGCACCTTCCGGCTCGCCCCATGCCGCATAGCCCCCAAATTTACGCACCGGCGACCAGTCAGGCATTGCAGGCGGAATTGGGTTTTCATCCAGATCCTTGAAGGCGTTTGCACCATAGACAACCTTGCCGCCAACCATGGTCAGATCCGACGTCAGGAATGAAATCTCGTCTTCGCTGCAATTGAAGAAGTCTTTGTCCGGCACCACCAGATCAGCGAACTGACCCTTTTCAATACGGCCTTTCTTGCCTTCTTCGTTGGAGAACCATGTGACCTTTTCCGTCCACATGCGCAGCGCCGTCTCACGATCAAGACAATTGCGGCGTGGATAAAGCTGCATACCGCCAACCGTCTTGCCGGTAATCATCCATGACAGCGAGACCCACGGATTATAGGAAGCAACGCGCGTCGCATCCGTACCTGCCGAGACATGCACGCCTTTCGAGAGCATCTTGCCAATCGGCGGCGTTACTTCTGCGGCTGCATGACCATATTGCTCGACAAAATATTCGCCTTGATAGGCCATGCGGTGCTGCACGGCGATACCACCGCCAAGTGCTGCAATACGATCAATGGAGCGGTCCGAGATGGTCTCGGCATGGTCAAAAAACCAGTTCAGGCCTTCAAGCGGAATGTCCTTATTGACCTTTTCAAACACATCAAGCGAACGGCTGATGGTTTCGTCATAAGTAGCGTGCATTCGCCATGGCCAGCGGTTTTCAGCCAGAATTCTGACGACATCTTCCAGCTCGTCTTCCATTTCTGGCCCCATATCCGGGCGCGGCTGACGAAAATCCTCAAAATCGGCGGCAGAAAACACGAGCATTTCGCCTGCACCGTTATGGCGGAAATAATCATTGCCTTGCTTGTATTTCACCGAAGCCGTCCAGTTGAGGAAGTCTTCCTTCTCTTCCTTCGGCTTCTGCGTGAAAAGATTATAGGCCAGACGCACAGTCATCTGACCTTCATCTGACAATTGCTGAATGACTTCATAGTCATCCGGATAATTCTGGAACCCGCCACCCGCATCGATCACGCCGGTCACGCCAAGACGGTTCAGTTCGCGCATGAAATGGCGGGTCGAGTTGACCTGATATTCCAGCGGCAGCTTTGGACCTTTGGCGAGCGTCGAATAGAGGATGCCTGCATTGGGCTTGGCAAGCAGCAGGCCGGTCGGATTGCCATTGGCATCACGCAGAATTTCGCCACCCGGAGGGTTTGGCGTGTTCTTGTCATAGCCGACGGCACGGAGCGCTGCACCATTGAGAAGTGCGCGATCATAAAGATGGAGCAAAAAGACCGGCGTATCGGGCGCAATCGCATTGATTTCTTGAATGGTTGGAAGGCGCTTTTCGGCAAACTGATGTTCGGTAAAGCCACCAACCACACGCACCCATTGCGGTGCGGGCGTTACTGCCACCTGCCGCTTGAGCATGTCCATGGCATCGGCCAGCGAGCGCACCCCATCCCAGCGCAGTTCCATATTGAAGTTGAGACCACCACGCACGACGTGGGTGTGGTTGTCGATAAGGCCCGGCAATGCACGACGACCTTTCAGATCGATCTTGCGGGTCGTAGAGCCTGCATGGCCAAGCACTTCTTCATCCGTACCGACCGCGGTAAAAATGCCGTCCTTGATTGCAACAGCCGAAGCTGCGGGATTTGTGCGGTCAAGTGTCGTGAATTTACCGTTGTAGAGAATGATATCTGCGGTCATGAAATCGTACCTTCTGTGGCCTACGCTGAATTATCGCAGGAATCGCTCAATGAAATTGCTTGGGCAGTCAGGCTTATCTTGAAAATGTACCCATTTCCGCACGCGCTTGATAAGCAAATTACACATCACCGTTTTGCTTTGCGTCTTTACGTTCTGCGAGTGGCTGCCCGGATGGCATATGGCCGAATACATGCGGTTTGACCTGATGTAACCATGAAATAACCGCAGGTTCTTTAGCCATAATGGACTTTGCAAAAGGAATGATCTGCTCGCCAGCCAGAATGCCTAACAGCCCGATCAGCGCCACCATCGGTGGCGCGGGCGAACGAACATTGAGCAAGCTATAGATGACACCAACCAGAATGCCGGCAAAGAGCGATAAAACATAGATTTTCACAGGCACACCTCCAGTTGGCGATATTTGATCAGTGACCTTCGGAGGCGTTGAACATGGTCTTGGCATAGATGATACCCAGACCATACGAACCGCCGAACTTCTTGGCGATTCCTGTTGTCATCTCGTAAGTCTGCGTGCGCGCCCAGTCGCGCTGGAGTTCAAGGAGATATTGCAGCGATGTCATCGGCTGTGCACCTGCCTGCACCATACGGTCCATGGCGCGATTATGCGCCTCATCGGAGACGTCGCCGCAGGCATCGGAAATTACGTAGACTTCAAAGCCCTGATCAAGTGCCGACAAAGCAGGACCGACAATGCAGACGCTCGTCCAGAGACCGCTGAGAACGATGCGCTTCTTGCCAATGCGGTTGATTTCATCGATGACGGATTCGTCTTCCCACGTATTCATGGAGGTACGGTCGAACAGCACCTGACCGGGGAAGGCATCGGTGATTTCGTTGAACATCGGGCCGGAGAAGCTCTTTTCCGCAACCGTTGTCAGAATGGTCGAAACGCCAAAGCCCTTAGCACCATTTGCGACCAACGCCGCATTGTTGCGTAGGTTTACAGCATCGATATTCTTGGTTGCAAAGGACATCTGCGACTGAAAATCGATCATGATCAGCGTGTGATCAGACGGCGTCAGCAGTTTCGATCCCGGTGTAGCGGTTGCAGTCAGGGCCATATCTTTCCTCGGTATGAAGCACATCCTCAAAAAGACGCGCGTTAAAGCTCTTGGTATTCAGGCGTCCATTATGGCTTGCCGAGCTGCTACCCTTCTTGTCATCCAGTCGCAAAAATTGGATGTTTTTATCGCGTGCTTTGTACAAGACTGCTATGGTCCACTTATACCCACCAGAGGAAACCTCACATGTCGCGACACACTTCGGCGAGCAATCAGTATATGGAATATATACGCCCGAAGGAGGATACGACGGTTTATTCGAGCGTGCTCAACCAGGGGATGGTGACGGCCACGCGGATTACACGCAGTGCTCCGAATTTCGGCTTTGTCGATCAGCATGTCACTGAAGATGCCTTCATGCTGTCGGTACAGCTCAAGGATTATCATGGTGATCTCTGGGTGGACGGCAAGAAGGTGGATTTTCCTGCAAGCCATAAAGGCAACTTCACGCTCTATGATTATAACCGCATCTGGCAGGCAGATCTGAAGTCGGCCTTCGATTGCGTGAATTTCTATCTTCCACGCAGCGCACTTGTTACTCTGGAAGAAGATTTCGGTTCTCGAAAGGTGGAAAACTTCAATGTTCTGCCGGGTGCAGACATTGCCGACAATACCATTCGCGGCCTGACAGAAGCACTTTTGCCCGCATTGGAAAATCCCGCGCAGGCAAGCCGCCTGTTCGTCGATCACGTCGGGCTGGCGCTTGCCATGCACATGGCTGCGACTTATGGCACGGCCGAACTGCGCGCTCCAGCCCCGACCGGCGGGCTCGCGCCATGGCAGCTCAAGCGCGCAATGGCAATCATGGATTCAAAACTCGATGGCGATATCCCTATTGCCGTCATTGCCCAGTTCTGCGGATTATCTCCATCTTATTTTACCCGCGCCTTCAAGATCAGCACGGGAATGCCACCGCACAAATGGCTGCTCAAGCGCAAGGTAGAGAAAGCCACAAACCTGCTGCGCACGACGCGGATGAGCTTGAGTGAAATTGCTGTCGATTGCGGCTTTGTCGATCAAAGCCATTTTACCCGCGTCTTCTCAAAGGCCATTGGTGCTGCGCCCGGCCAGTGGCGCAAAAGCATTAATTCATAAGCTGAGACTTTACGCTTTGCGATAACGCCTGCGCCACATGCCAGGCGCTTCGCCGACAATCTCGGAAAAGACCCGCGTGAAGTGGCTTTGGTCTGCAAAGCCACAGGCCAAAGCAATTTCGGCGATCGATGTACCCGCAATCAGCATGTCGCTCGCCTGCGCGATCCGATATTCAATCAGCCAGCGATAAGGCGTTTTGCCAAAAGTTTCCTTGAAAGCCCGCATGAAATGACTGCGCGACAGGCTGCAGGCATCGGCCACATCTAAAATGGAAAAATCGGCATTGAGATGTGCGGCGAGAAACTCGGTTGCCCGACGTTCCTGCTTCAGAGAAAGCGTGCCCTTGCGCTCATGGGGAAAATAAAGCCCGCCATAGGTCTGCGTGAGATGAACCATAATTGCGAGTTCTATCTGTTCAAGAAACACTGTACTCGCCAGATCCGGTCGATCCAGAAATGGCAGCAAGGCTCGCGCCAAACCGAGGACAACGTTGTCAGTCGCACAATGAACATTCTGCAGCGTCCTGAATTCAGGACGTCCGGCTTCCTCTGCAAAAGCACGAATATCAGCGAAAGGAATCCGGAACTCTATATCGTCGAAAGGAGAAAGCTGGTGCCTTTTCCACTCCCGGCTGAGTTCTGCAATTGCCAGCGAACCCTCGTTTCGCGCCCCTTCATAGACCAGACTTCCACCACACCAGAGCTTCTGCAGTCGAAGGTCTGTGAGCTGGGTGGTGATACTGAAGGATTCCTCATTGGATAACACATCTTCGAGCGGCATCGCCTCGCCCGGAAAATGGCGGCGCATAACAGTCATCGCCGACATTTGCATCAGCGATTTGGTGATGCCGGGTGTTGCCTTCTCCGGGCGATCCATTGCGTCACTCTTATCTTGGCCCGAATGGCTTTCTTCAAAACTGGACACCATCAGTGATAAACCGACTTTCGCCACAGACCGGGCGATACACCTGTGGTATCGACAAACCTGCTTGCCAATGCGTTCTCGCTTGAAAAGCCGCAGCGGCTTGCAACCTGCTTGATTGTCAGCGAACGATCTTTCAGCAGAAGCTTCGCGTGTTCGAGTCTGATTGCCATTAACCAGGCCTCCGGCCCGATGCCTGTGCTGTTGCGAAAACGAATGCTGAATTCACCAACCGGCACACCGATGGAAGCTGCGATTTCGGTCACGGAAATGTCTTCGCCATAGTTTTCCGACATGAACTTCTTGGCGCCTGTTTCCTGCCAGATTGAAAGGCCGGTTTCTTCAGAGATCGCGGCAAGCTCCGGCTTTGCTCCCTCATGCAGAAGATGCGCGCAAAGTGCAGTCGCTATGTGCTGTAGCAATGCCGGATGAAATGTATTGGCATAATCAAATAGCGGCAGAAGGGCTGTTCCCAGATTGGCAATCACCTCATCCGCCTCACCGCGTCTGCATCGCAGATCCCTGGCTCCATCGGAAGCGGTCAGTGCCGAGGTTTCGGTAAACAATGTGCGTGGCAGCACGAAGGCCAATGCGTGCAGATTGCTATGAAGAACAATTGAAGCGCCCTGCTTGATGTCGATCAGGCAGACTGTGTTCTGCGGATAAAGCTTTGGCGCAAGGAAGCGCTCTCCATTCTCGACGTCACCGTGAACGGTATCCGCGAGATAAAGCATCATGAAATAGGCGTCACTGGCCGGGATATCGATCTTCGGCGTTTCATTGCGGCCAAGCTTTCTATGCAACTTCGTTACATTGAACTGCGCCGCTTTCAAAGGAACCGTCGTTAGAGCCGGAGCGTCAGGAACACCAAAACGTGAACCGATACAATCATTGTCAAAATGCGATTTCAAAACTCCCCCCAGCCGATACCGCCATTCACCTAAACTTGTTTGGTTGTTGGAGTTCACATTCGGAACCAACGTAGAATTGCCAACATTCCTACCTGAAAGCCCACTTCAAGTCCTGAACAAATAGCACGCAGGAACATGGTTTTATTGTAAATTCCTGACCTTTACAGGCGTTGAGCGCCCCATCAAGACATACCTTATTCTGCCATTTTTCCGCCTCACACTGTTCACATATACTTGAATAAACCGTGTTGTCTTGGACATTTTGC